>JAABPT010000449.1 GCA_011391855.1 Burkholderiales bacterium | reverse complement strand
GCTTTGCCCCTACAGTCCAGGCTTCGAACGTACCTAACGGAGACCCACTCATGAAGATGACGCACGCCCTTTCCCTGCCCGCGCTCGCGGTGGCCACCTTGCTGCTGGCGGCCTGTGCCGCGCCCGAGACAGGCCATGACCACGGCACCGCCTCTGCGACCCAGGCCGCACCGACGGGCACCATGGGGGGCACCATGGGGGGCAAGATGGGCGGCGGCATGATGAAGGGCCGCATGGCGGTGGCTTCGCTCACGCCCACCCAGGGCAGCAACGTGCAGGGCCTGGTCATGTTCCACCAGATGGACGGCCACCTGATGGTGCACGCCCGGATCAGCGGGCTCAAGCCGAACGCCGAACTGGGTTTTCACGTTCACGAAGTCGGCAGTTGTGCCAGCGTCGACGGCACCAGTGCAGGCGGCCATTTCAACCCCGACGGCAAGCCGCACGGCCCCCCCGGCGCGGCGCACCATGCCGGCGACATGCCCGCGCTGAAGTCGGACGCGCAGGGCGTGGCCGACCAGAAATTCATGCTGATGGGCCCGACCCTGGGCGCCGGACCGCTGAGCGTCGTCAACCGCTCGGTGGTCGTGCATGCGCAGCCCGACGACTACACCACGCAGCCCACGGGCAACTCGGGCGCGCGCCTCGCCTGCGGCGTGATCGCGGCGCACTGATCGCCCCCAGGGCCGGGCAGCGCCCGGCCCTTGATCGCGCGCAATCACCCCGCCGAGCCGCGGCCAACGATGGCGGCGGTGCTTTCGGTAGTGGTTGCGGTAGTGGTTGCGACGGAGTTCCAGCATGATGGTCACGGAGTCGCGGCGTCTGGTGTTCCTGGTGCCGGGCTTCTTCGGCTTCACGTCGGTGGGCTCGGTGAGCTATTTCGAACGCGTGGAGCAGACGCTGGGCGAAGCGCTGCGCCGGCACGGCGCGCCGGGGCGCATCGTGCGTTGCAGGACGCAGCCCACGGCTTCGATCCCGCGCCGCGTGAACGCACTGCGGCGCCAGGTGCTGGCCCGCGGCGGGCTGAAGGCCGACGAACTGCATTTCGTCGGCCACTCCACCGGCGGCCTGGACATGCGCATGCTGCTCACGCCGGGCGTGACGATCTCGCGCAGCGACTCCGAGGACCGCATCGCCCGCCTGACGCGCAGCGCCATCTCGGTGGCCACGCCGCACCACGGCACGCCGCTGGCCAACCACTTCCTCACGCTGCAGGGGCAGACGCTGCTGCTGGTGCTCAGCGCGCTGGCCACCTCGGGGCAGGGGCGCGGCGCCATCGTGGCAGCGGCCCGGGCCGTCGCCATGGTGGCGCGGCTGGACGACTGGCTGGGCCGCAAGCCCGGCCCGCTGGACCGCCTGGCCGAAGGCCTGCTGCGCAAGATCCGCTTCGACCGTCGCGACCCGGTATGGAGCTACCTGGGCGAGATCGAACGCGACCAGGGTGCGGTGTTGCAGCTCACGCCCGAGGGCATCGGACTCTTCGACGCTGCGGTGGCCGACCGCGCAGGCATCGCCTACGGCTGCGTCGTCGCCGGCGTGCCCAAGCCGCGTGAGCGGGTCCAGGTGTCGGAGTGGCTGGACCCGGAGTACGTGGCGCTGCGCACGCTGTTCCGGCTGCTGCACGGGCTGACGTCACGGCCGCACCCGCGCTACCCCTATCCCGCGCCATCGGCCGCCACGCAGCGCCTGCTCGACCGCGCGCTGGGCTTCGAGGTCACGCCCGCCGTCAACGACGGCATCGTGCCGACGCTGAGCCAGTTGCACGGCCGCGTGCTGCACGTGGCGCGCGCCGACCATCTGGATGTCGTCGGCCACTACACGCTGGCCGGCAGAACGGCCGACTGGCTGCCTTCGGGCGCCGGCTTCACGCCCGAGGCCTTCGACGCCACCTGGGACGCGGTGGCGGCGGCCATCGCGCGCAGCGGCCGCGCCGCCAGGAGCGAAGGACGCGAAAAAAGCGAGGGCCGCCTCGAAGGGCGGCCCCGGGCGCCACGGCCGCAGCGCGTGCCGGGCGTCAGTTGACGACAAAGACCACCGCCGTGCGCGCCGGCACGGTGAAAGCGCCGGTGGCGGCCGTGTAGGTGGCGCTGGCGGCCCGCTTGTCGGCCGCGCCCGCGGCGCTGTGCACCGGGTGCAGCATGAAGGACTTGCCCTTCAGCGCGTCCAGCGTCAACGTCTGCGGCTGCTTGTCCACGTTCACCAGGTACAGCATCTCCTTGAAGCCGGCCCCGGCATAGCCGTTGCCGTCCAGGTGGCCCGCCAGCACCGTGGGCACCTGGGCCGAGCCGGTGTTGTGGAACATCAGGCGCGACTTGATCTCGTCGCCCGTGCGCAGCCGGAACAGCGTGGAGCTGTAGCGGATCTTCAGCAGGTCGCGGAAGGCGTCGCGCGTCCAGGCGATCTCGGTGGCCGTGGGCTTGATGGCCGGATCGGCCAACAGCGGCCCGATGAGGCTCCAGTTGTCGCCGTTCTTGTCCTGGATCGGCAAGCCGGTGCCGAAGTAGTTGTCGCTGTAGGTCCAGTCCAGGCGGTTGAACCAGTCACCCGAGTTGTAGCTGTCGCGGTCCAGCGACTTGCTGCGCAAGGTGTCGATGCCGGCGTGGAAATACGCCACGCCCTGGCTGAAGACATTGATCGCCGCACCCAGGATCTGCACGCGCGCGCGGTCTTCCTTGCTGGTGCTGGTGGGCAGCTTGTAGGCGTTGATGTCGAACAGGGTCTGGTTGTCGTGGTTCTCCACGTAGTTCACCACCTCGCCCGGGTTCAGCACGTAGCCGGCAGGCTGGCCGTTGTAGTTGATTTCCTCCAGCCTCAGATTGGCGTCCCAGTGCGTGGTGAACTGGAAGCTGCGGATCGAGCCGGCGAGGCCCACCTTGATGACGTCGGCCGCCCACATCAGGTCGTTCTTCGTCTTGCTGCCGCCCTTGGTGTTGGCGTCGTAGTAAAGGCCGTTGATGTAGCCCTGGTTCGCGATCAGGCTGTCGCCGCCGTCGAACGGGCTGCCGCCGCGCACGTAGTCGCGCGCGCGGTCGCTGAAGGTGCCGATGCCGCTGCCGTTCAGCGACAGCTGGGAGGCCTGCACGAAGCGCGCGCCGTCCTGTACCTCGCCGAAATTCCAGCCCTCGCCGATGAGCTGCACGGTGCGGCCGGCCGCGGCATTCACGGCGGCCTGCAACTGCTCCATCACGGCGCGCGGCTGGTGGCCCATGAGGTCGAAGCGGAAGGAGTCGATCTTGTACTGGGTGGCCCACAGCACCGCCGAGTCGATCATGAGCTTGCCCATCATCAGGTTCTCGGTGGCGGTGTTGTCGCAGCAGGTCGAGCGCTCGACCTCGCCCTTGTCGTTCTGGCGGTGGTAGTAGCCGGGCACCACGCGGTCGAGCACGGCCTTGTCGTTCTGCCCCGAGGCCGTGGTGTGGTTGTAGACCACGTCCATGCCCACGCGCAGCCCGGCGGCATGCAGGGCCTGGACCATGGCGCGCGTCTCGACGATGCGCCGCGAGCCGTCACCCGAGGAAGAGGTGTAGCTGCCCTCCGGGGCATTGAAGTGGAAGGGGTCGTAGCCCCAGTTGAAGCAGTCGCTGTCGCGCACCGCGTTCACCGCGGCCTGCTGCGCCTGGCTGTCGGCCGCGCCGCTCGTGGCAACGGCAGCACAGCCGGCCTCGGGCACCGTGGCGAGGTCGAAGATCGGCAGCAGGTGCACGTCGGTCAGGCCGGCGTCCGACAGCGCCTGCAGGTGGCGCATGCCGTTGGAACCGGTTTCCGTGAAGGCGAGGTACTTGCCGCGGTTCGGCGCCGAGACACTGAAGTCGTTGGCCGAGAAGTCGCGCACGTGCAGCTCGTAAATGGTCATGTCGGTCTGCGCGGCGACCTTGGCCGGAATCGCGTGCGTGTCCCAGCCCGCGGGCTTGAGCGCAGGCGACGCCAGGTCGGCGATATAGCTGCGCGCCGAGTCTGCCGACAGGCTCACCGAGTAGGGGTCGGTGACGAGCTGGCGCACCAGGCCCACACCGCGCACGAACACCTCCACCACATAGCGGTAGTAGCGACCCGAGAGGTCGCCGTCCCCGCTGGCCGTCCACACACCGGTGGCGGCGTCGAAGCTCGCCTGCAGCATCGCCTGGGTCAGACCGACGCCGTCGCCGTAGATCGCCACTTCGACCTTCTGCGCCGTGGGCGCCCAGAGCTTGAAGGAGGTCTTGCCGCCGGTCACGGACACACCCAGGTCGGGCACCGCCGCGGCCGCAGCGTACAAGTCGTCCAGCAGGCCTGCGACCTGTGCCGTGGTGGCGTTCTGCACCTCGCCGGTGGCGTTCTCCTGGACCAGCACCAGCTGACTGCGCAGCAGGCTGCCCAGCTGGGCTCGGTCCGCGGCCCTGACTTGCAGCACCACGCCGGGGGCCACGAACTTGAAGCGTGTCGCCGCCTGGGGCGGCACCGCCCCGGTGAAGACGTCCAAGGTGATGGCGCCGTCGGCGCCGCTGACCGCGCTGTCCTTGGCCGCCTTGACCTGGCCGCGCGCCGAGTGGTAGAGCTTGAAGACCCCGGTGGTGTCGACCTTGGGGAACTGGACCAGGTCCTTCGTCAGCCAGTAGGCGCGCGCATCGGTGGTCGATGCCAGCCGCGTGTCGGGGTAGGCGGTATAGACCGTTGCGTCGCCCTGCACGAGCCAGATCTCGCCGACCTTGTTGTTGATGTTCAGGGTGGCGTAGGACACCGTGATGTTGTCGTTGCGCCCGTCCTTGTCGTTCGGGTCGCCACCCGGCGGCTTGCCGTGGATGATGAACTGCAGATTGGTGCGCGAATTGTCGGCTGCGGGGTTGACGACCGGGATGTCGAACACGATGCCGTTGTTGTCGGTGCCGTAGTTGTTGAAGTCGGTGAACGGCACCGCATTGGTCCATTGGTCGATCGTCACGCCCGGCTTCAGGCCGGCCACGTCGAGCCCGCTGCTGGCCCAGATGTGCACGCCCCAGTTGGTGTACTGGCCGTCGAGGCGCCGGTAGTGCACACGCACGGTGTCGATATTCGGTGCCGACGCGCCGGCCGGGTTGCTGGGGTAGTTGGTCGGGTCGCCGGCGATCTTGTAGATCGAGTTGCCGCCGGTCATGTCCCAGAACTGCTGTTCGTCGGAGCCGGTCTTGCCGCTCCAGTTGGACGGTTCGCGGGTGCTGCCGCCGTCCTTGACGATGATGAAGTTGAACGCGGCACCCGTGACGGGCACGTCCCAGTATTTGCCGGCACCGGCCTCGTCGCCGTCGGGGCCCTTGCCGGGCCAGCCGCCGAGGTCGGCGCCGCCATAGGTGTACAGCGTCCAGCCGGCGTAGTTGCCGTCGGGTCGGTTGTAGCGCAGCCGCACCGTGTTGCTGCTGCCGCCGCCACCACCGCCGCCGGCGGGTACGGCGGCCAGCACCGTCTTTAGATCGGTGGCGTTGCCGGCCTCCAGGCCCGTGGGCGCATTGCTGATATTGGTGTTGCCGCCGCCGCAGGCAGCCACCAACGAGAGGGCCAACAGGGCCAGCAGCGCAGTGAGGCGGCGCCAGGTGGACGCGAAGGATTCAGGCATGGAAACGTCTCCGAAAAACGGTCGTTCAGGGCCATGCGCCCGCCATCGGCTTGGGCGCCGGAGCATGCTAATCAAAGAAAGCTACCGCTCGAATCCGGGGCTTACCCTCGGGCGGTTCAGCAGGAACAAAGATTGGGCTCGACGCTCTCCGTCCGAAGTAGTCACACTACAGTAACGACCCTTCATCCGAAGTCGCCACAGGAACCTCATGCGGAACTCGCTCGTTCTTCTCCGCCGGGCAGCAGCCGCACTCGCCGCGACGACCGCCCTCATGGCTTGCGGCGGCGGAGGCGGTGGCGAAGCCGCCGTCGCGCCGCCGCCCATCGACCCCGGCGCCGGCCTGCCGCCCGTGGACGTGAGCAGCGTCGCCACTGCCGACCCCGGGAGCGCCTTGCCGCCCCGCTGGCACCAGGGCGCCTTCATGGAAATCTTCGTGCGCAGCTACAGGGACAGCAACGGCGACGGCATCGGCGACCTGCGCGGCCTGATCGGACAGCTGGACTATCTGCGCGACCTGGGCGTCAGCGGCCTGTGGCTGATGCCGGTGATGCAAAGCCAGGACCGCGACCACGGCTACGCGGTGAGCGACTACCGCGCCATCGAGGCCCAGTACGGCAGCCTGGCCGACTTCGACGAATTGCTGCAGCAGGCGCATGCGCGCGGCATCGGCATCGTCATCGACTATGTCTTCAACCACAGCGCGGCGCAGAACCCGCTCTTCGTGCAATCGCGCAGCGGCGCGTCCAACGCCTACCGCGACTGGTATCTGTGGGCCGGGTTCAAGCCCGGTGGCTGGTCGATCTACGGCAACGACCCCTGGCGCGGCAACACCGGCAATTTCTATTTCGCGCCCTTCTGGGACCAGATGCCCGACTGGAACCTGCGCGACGCAAGGGTCGTGGCCTATCACCACGACAACCTGCGCTACTGGCTGAATCGCGGTGTCGACGGCTTCCGCTTCGACGCCGTCGGCAACCTGGTCGAGAACGGTGCCAATGCCTGGGAAAACCAGCCCGAAAACTACGCGCTGCTGCGCAACGTGCGCACGCTGATGAACGGCTACGCGCAGCGCTTCCTGGTCTGCGAAGGCCCGAGCGACCCCTTCGGCTATACGGCGGCGTGCGGCAGCGCCTTCGCCTTCAACCAGACGGCCAACCTGATTGCCGCCGCGAAGGGCGACGCCGCCGCGGTGGCGCGCGTGGCGGCCTTCCCGCAGAACGCGCCGGCCGGCATGTCTACGATGCTGTCCAACCACGACAGCTTCGCCGGCCAGCGCGCCTACGACCAGTTCGGCGGCAACCTGGCGCAGTACCGGCTGGCCGCGGCAACCTACCTGCTGCAGCCGGGCACGCCTTTCATCTACTACGGCGAAGAAGTCGGGATGGCCGGCGGCGGCTCGCTTTCGGGTGACCCCAAGCTGCGCACGCCGATGAGCTGGACCGGCAGCACGGCGACTGCGGGTTTCACCAGCGGCACGCCGTACCGGTCACTGTCGGCCAACGTGTCCGGCTTCAACGTCGCCGCGCAGCAGGCCGACCCGAACTCGCTGCTGGCCTTCTACAAGGCCATGCTGGCGCTGCGCAAGGCCCACCCGGCCATCGCCGCCGGCAGCTACGACAACGTGGCCGTGAACGGCAGCGCGCTGAGTTTCCAGCGCAAGCTCGGCTCGGAACACATGGTCGTGGTGCTCAATTACGGCACCGGTGCCGGCACAGTGACGGTGACCGGACTGGCGGCCAACGCGGCGCTCAGAAGCGTCTATCCGCCGACGGCGGCGGACGCTGGCGCCGACGCCGGTGGCCGAGCCAGCACCCCCCTCGACGGGCAGTCGGTGCGGGTTTTCAGCGTGCAGTGAAGGCCGCCGGGCGGCCGCTGCACGCGCTCACAACTTGTCCAGCACCTCGCGCCGTTTGGCCTGGTATTCCTCCTCGGAGATCAAGCCGTTGTCGCGCAGGCGCTTGAGCGTGCGCAGACGGTTTTCCTGTTCTTCGAAGAATGCCGCGTCACGCGGGCGCTGAGCGGCGGGAGGCGCCACCGCGGCCGCAGGCGCTACGGCAGGCGGCGCGGTCGTGGTTGCCGTTGGCGCAGGCGGCGCCGACGTCGTGGCTGGACGTGGCGCGGATGCCGCAGCAGACGGTGCCGTTGCAATCACGCCCGCAGTGGCGCCAGCCGCCACCGGAGCGACGGGCGTCCGCACGGCGGCTGCAGGGGCTGCCGGTGGTGGTGCGGCCGGTGCTGGTGCGGCTGGAGGTGAAGCCTGCGCTGCGCGTGGTGCGGCGGGTGCGGTGGGCGCAGTGGATGGCGTGGCTGCCGGCGCTGCGGCGGGTGGTGCCATCAGCGACTGCACGGTCTGCGGGGTGCTCGGGGTGGCCGGCGGCGCGGCCGCGGCCGCGCCGCCACCGAAGACACCGGCCAGGCTGTCGAGGGTGCGCGAGAACCACGAGTCACTGGCGCTGGCGGCCGGCGCAGCCGCCACGGCGGCGGGCGACGCAGGCAACCCCGCCGCGCCCATCCTGTTTTCCCGGTTCAACCCGGTCAACAGACCGCCACGAGCCAACTGCAAGGCCTGCTGTCGCGGGTCCGGGCTCAGCAGGTCCACCACCGATGTCGCCGGCGCCGGGGCAGCGCGGTAACCCGGGGCAAATTCCGGTTCCCCGACATCGGGTTGGGCCACACCGAGTGCAAAACGCTCGCGCGGGCTATCCCTGTCACCGAGCGCCAGGTTGAAGCCGGTATCGATGGTCAGCGGGGCCGCGGTCACCAGGGCCGTCGTCGACGCGCCGGCCAGGCCGGCCGCGTCGATGAAGCTGCCTGGAACGACGAAGGACACGGTGCGTCCGCGCGCCCTCACCTGGGTCGGGAAGAAGACCGAGCGGTCAACCGTGGCGTTGACCTCGGCTTCGCCGACGGACGAGGTCTGGCGCAACGCATCGATGAGCTGACGCTTCACCAGTTCGGGCCGTGGCGTGAGCACGATCGCCTTCTCCCAGGCATGGGCCGGGTCCAGCAGCGCCCGGCGGCCCGGCAGCGTGACTGCATTGCCCGAACCTGGCTGGCGGTCGGTGTCCAGGTAGATGTCGAGGTTGAAGGCATAGAAGCCATGGCGGGCAAAGTAGGACAGGCTTTCCGCGCCCATGCCCGGCGACATCACGGTGCTGGGATGGCGGATGGGGCTGCGAAATGTCGCCTCGAAGCGCAGGTCCTTGCCTTCGGCGAAGACACGCAGCGAACGCAGATCCAGGTCGCCCGGCTGGTACGCGCTGTCACGCGGGTAGACGAGCGAGCCGTCACCGACGTCGTCGCCCTCGGGGTCGGTGATATCCAGCAGCGGCGTGGGCTGCGCCAGCACGGACAGCGGCAGCAGGGCGAGGGCAAGGAAACGCGTCTTCATCGGCTGTCTCGGCTCGGGTAAGGGGTAAGCGCGGTCGGTCGCGCGAAAACAGGCTCACAGCCTAAAGCAAGAGGCCCTTCCCCGCATGGGGAAGGGCCCTCAATGCCGTGGCGGCGCTCAGCCCGCCGCTGTGATCAGAAGATCGCCTTCACGAAGGCCTTCATGCGGTATTGCTTGATGTCGCTGATCGTGCCCGTCTCATTCGGGTCACCTCTGCCGTCCACCCACTGCGCCAGAAGCCCGGTCTCGAAACCGGCCAGGTTGTAGGCGAACACCAGGCTGAGGATCTTCTTTTCGTTTTCGATCTTGCCGCCCGACTTGGTGATGTCGCGCGTGTAGCGCCCGTAGGCGATCTTGCCGAACAGGTCACCGAAAAGCTGGTTGCCGGCACTCAGGGTGTAGCCGGTGTCCTTGATGTCGCGGTCGTCGGTGGCATTGTCCGCCTGGCCCTTGTTCGTATCGTCGACGAGCTTGTACTTGAAGCCGAGCTCGATGCCACCGGCCACGGGCACCACGTACCCCGCCCTGAATACGAACAGGTCCGTGCTGCGGTCGTTGTTGAGGTTGTAGTAGTTCGAAAGCGGCCCGGTGGCCGAGTAGTTCTGCCAGTTGTAGTTGTAGTCGATGCGCGAATATTCGCCGAACAACGAGACCTTCGCGATCTCGTACCCGACATTGAAGGTGTGGCCCTTCCAGCCCATCACCGACTCGCTGGGCGCCTCGTCGAAGTCCATGTTCTCGTTGTTCACCAGGCCGTTGGCACCCGCCGACAGGCCCGAGTCCGACTGGCAGACGCCTCCGGCCTTGATATGGCAAAGAGGCGAGGCGGGGCCCTGGTTGAAGTCCTTTGCGGCGCCGCCGAGCCAAAGCGGGTCACCCCAGCGGAACCATGACGACTCCGAGCCCTCGGTCAGCAGCACATCGCTTTCGTGACGCGCCGCGGTATTGCTGTAGTAACCGGCGCCGATATCGAAGTACTGGTAGTTGATCGCCAGTCCCGGCGCCAGCGAGCTCAGCGAAACGTCGAACTTGAACGCGTTGTCGTCGACGCTCGACTTCGGGCTGTTGATCCAAGGCTGGTCGAACAGCGGCGCGTCGTACGACGAACGGTAGAACGCGCCCTTCAAGTCGATGCCATCCATGACGCTGCCCTCGGCCTTGATCATGAAGACCTTGCTCTTGGCGAAGGTCTCGGTGTCGCGGCCGTCGTTCGGCGTGTTGTCCGCCTTGAGCTGGGTATCGTCGAACCACTGGTAGCTGGTGCTCAGCCTGGCTGGACCGAACTGCGCCTTGGCCTGGGCGATATAGACGCCTTCGTTGTACTGGGTTTCATCCGAACTGCAGCAACTCGACCCCTGCCCGTAGTTCGACTGCAGGTAGTTCGGCAGCGACAGGCGGGCGAATTCCCAACTGCTGCTCTCCAGCGGCAGGTTGCCCTTGAAATACAGGCCCTTGTAGTTGTTGCGGTCGATATAGCGCACCTTGCCGATGGTGAACGGGTCGAACTGACCCCAGTCGTTGGAACCGATCAGCGCCGTGCCCAGCCAGCCATAGCCGGGTGTCAACAGCACATAGGCACCTCTGAGCTTGAGGTTGCTGGCACGGGTGGACGTCTGCTCGGGACCGCCAAAGCCACCGAAATCGGTCCAGTAGGAGGCCGGACTGCGACTCTGGACGGTGACGCCGGCCTCGACCTGCTTGGAAATCGTGGCCTTCATGCGCAGTTCGAATTCGGTCCACTGGCCGTTGTCCGTGCCGCCAGAGGTATCGCCGCTGCCAGGGTTGTCGGGAGTGCCGACGGCGACGCGGTGCTGGTCGCCGTCGAGGAACTTCATGTAGATATTCGAGCCGCTGAAGTCGATGCCGGCAGCGAAGGCTGGCGCGGCCAGCACAAGGCCGGCCGCCAGCGCGACCGGCTTGAGAGTGAGCTTCTTCATTTGAATTGACTCCGGTTGGTATGTACGGTGATCACTTCTTGATCATCTTCAGCGTAGCCATCTTGGTGGCCTTGCCGTCGGGCCCGCAGGTGTAGGCGAGCATCTCGGACTGCTTGGCGTCGGGCCCCTCCAGCACGTCCGCCACATGCGGGTCGCAGTCGCCGTCGTTGCCGCCGCCGAAGCGGTGCTGGCCTTCGTATTCGTTGACCTTGCGCGTCAGGAAGTCGCCGGCCGCGGGGAAGCCCTCGTTGGACTGCATCACGACCTGGTAGCTCCAGGAATCCACATCGGCGCTCTGGCCGGTGGCGTGCATCAGGTCGGCCAGTTGCACGGTCCCAGAGATGACGCGGCCGCGGCCACGCGTCAGGTTCGGCACCACGATGTCCTTGGCGAATTTTGCGGCCTTGGTCCCCGCTTCACCGGTGACTCGCGCCTTCTTCTGCGGCGACAGCACGACCAGTTTGTTCCACTCGTTGCCGGGAGCAAACTGGATGTTCAGTCCCGGGGGCGCATCGGTGTAGCCGCCCGGACCGGTCTTGATGAAGATGAAGACCATCTGCACCGCGAAGCCACCCCCCATCCCCCAGGGGTCCTCCAGGCCAGCGGCCACCTCGACCTGGAAGTCAACGTCGACGTTGCTCTTCACGGCCGAGAACTTGGTCAGGTCGAACGAGCCTGCCTTGTAGGCGCCGTCGGTCGGGTAGGTGTAGTTGCCCGGACCCTTGTCGTCACCCTTCGGGTCTGTGAATTCGACCGCCTGTGCCGCACTGGCGCCGAACAGGACGAGGGACGCCACAGTGATGGCGCGCAGGGAGAAACGAGACTTCATGGATGGCTCCTATTTGGAAATGGACGCTACTTCACGCTCCCGGCCGTGAGGCCGGACACCAGGTACTTCTGCAGGTACAGGAACAGGATCACCACGGGCAGCGACACGATCACCGAGCCGGCGGCAAAGAATCCCCATTGGGAGGAAAACCCCCCGACGAAGAAGCGCAGGCCCACCGGGGCCGTGTACTTGGCCTCGGACTCCAGGAATACCGAGGCCAGGATGAATTCGTTCCACGCCGTCATGAAGGAAAACAGCGCGGTGATCGCAATGGCCGGCTTGGCCAGCGGCAGGATGATGCGGAAGAAGATGACCTGCGGGCTGGCGCCGTCGATGCGCGCCGATTCCTCGATGTCGATCGGGATGGTGTCGAAGTAGCCCTTGAGCATCCAGACGCAGAACGGGATGGCGGTGGTGGCGTAGACGATCACCAGGCCCCAGAAGTTGTTGCCCAGCCCCAGCCACTTGACGATGATGATGAACAGCGGGATCAGCATCAGCGTGCCGGGGAACATCTGCGACACCAGGAACGCGAGCATGCCGCTGTCGCGGCCGGGAAAGCGGAAGCGGCTGAAGGCGTAGGCCGCGGTGCAGGCCAGGAAGACGCCCAAGGCGGTGGTCATCACCGAGACCATCAGGCTGTTGAGCAGCCAGCGGCCGAAGGGCTGTTCGGTCATGACGTCGGTGAAGTTCTTCACCGAGAAGTGCGCCGGCCAGGGCAGCACGCCGCGGGCGCGCTCCAGGAAGGTGGGGTCCTTGGGCAGGTCGATGATGCCCACGCTCTGCTGGCCCGAGAAGGCCAGCGCCAGCACCCACAGCACCGGGTAGATGGCCAGCAGCGTGAAGCTGATCAGGCCGATGTGGATCCAGATGTGGTTGGGCTTGTGGCGCACGGCGTCCTCAATACGATTCGGTCGCGCGCGTCATGCGGGTCTGGAAGTACCCGTAGACGAGCAGGATGATGAAGATCACCGTGGAGTACGCCGCCGCGTAGGCGTACTGGTATTGCTCGAAGGCGATCTTGTAGGCCTTGGTGATGAGGATTTCGTTGGCGCCGCCGGGCTCGCCGCCGCTGACCAGGAAGATGATGTTGAACATGTTGAAGGTCCACACCACCGACAGGATGATCGCCGGTACCAGCGTCGGCCGCAGCAGCGGCAGCGTGATGCTGCGCAGCTGCTGCCAGCGCGTGGCGCCCTCCACCTCGGCGGCTTCGTACATGTCGCGCGGGATCGACTGCAGCGCGCCCAGGATCACCACCATCATGAACGGGAAGCTGAGCCAGCCGTTGGTCACCAGGCCGGTCATGAACGAACTGAAGACGCCGTCGAACCAGCGCACCGGCGCCATGCCGAACAGCTGCAGCACCTGGTTGATGACGCCAAACTGCGGGTGGAACATGCCGCGCCAGACCAGCGCGGTGATGTAGTTCGGGATCGCCCACGGCAGGATGAGCAGGATGCGATAGAGCCACTTGCCGCGCAGGCCTTCGGTGTTCAGCGCCAGCGCCAGGATGAAGCCGAGGGTCACGCCCACCGTGACGTTGGTGACGGTCCAGATCACCGTCATCATCAGCGTCCAGTAGAAATTCTGGTAGTTGACGACGGTGCCTTCGGCGCTCTGCGTGACGATATTGAAGTCGCCCAGGATCTGCACGAAGTTGTCGAAGCCGATCCAGCGCTCGCGGAACGGTGCCGATTCGTTGAACAGCGTGGTATCGGTGAAGGCCAGGCCGATGCCGTAGAAGAACGGGAAGAACACCAGCACCAGCATGCCGATCATGGCCGGCGCCACGTAGGCGTAGGCGTCGGCATGGTCGCGCATCGCGGTGGCGGTGCGGGTGGCATAGCCCTGCAGGAAGAACAGCAGCAGCGCAACGCCGACGAGGTTGATGCCCCAGAAGCTGCGCTCCAGGAAGCGCGTCAGCGAGTCGGAGCCCACCGCTGCGCTGCGCGGCAGCACCGAGCCGTCGCTGGCGATGCGGTTGAGCGGGCGACCATAGGCGTCGGTGTCCCAGGGGCTGGCCACACCGGGGGCCAGCGGCGCTGCGCCCGTGCGGCTGTAGGCCGCTGCGGCGGCGGCCTGGAATTTGGAGATGTCGAGGTCCGACGCGGCTGCGGCTTCGGCCATCTGGCCCAGGCGCTGTTGCTGAAAGCCGATGGCCAGCGCCAGCAGGGCGAAGATGGCCACGCCGCGGGCGATGTCGAAGCGGCGCTGCGGATTCACGCGCAGGAAGAAGCCGATCACGAGCGCACCAGCCAGCAAGGCCAGGCCGAGCGCCCAGCCGCCGCCGGGGGAGACGCGGCCCGGTCCGGCGTCGCGCACGCGCGCCTGCACGACGCCCTCGAACTGGCCGTCGACGACATAAGGCACCGTCACCGTGACCACGCCGTCGCCCAGATCGTCGATCTGCACCGTCTTCTTGCGCACCGCGCCTTCGCCGACATTGGTCTCGCCGGCCGAACGCAGCACGGTCGCCAGGTCGAACAGCGGCTTTTCCTCGCGCTGGAGCGGGCGTGGGGCGGCGTCCTCGGGCCGCGTCGAAGCCACGAGCTCGCGGCCGGCGACGACGAGTGCGGATTCGAGCCTGGGCAAGGCCGCCTTCCAGCGCCCGATGCGCTCGGCCGCCACTTCGGCTTCGGCGCCGGCCAGCGACGCGCCCAAGGCATTGGCCACGAGCGTGGCCTCGCGCTGCCGCCGCTGGTCGGAGAGATCGCTGCTGACGCTGTCGTAGAGCCAGCCGCTGAGCGCCAGCACGACGGCCAGCGCCACGCCCAGCCCCCACAGGGCGCGCCGGTCCAGCCAGGTCACGGGGAGGCTCATTGGCCTTGTCCAGTCGGCTCGGGCGCGTCCGAAGGGCCTACTTCGTCTTGCGCAGCGCGGCGATGCTGTCCTGCATCGTGCCGGAGGCTTCCTTCAGCGCCGCCTCGACCGAGGCGTTGCCCTTCACGATCTTGTTCATCGCCGTCGTCGCCGGCGACCAGACCATCGTCATCTCGGGGCGGTTGGGCATCGGCTCGGCGTTGTCGAGCTGGTCGCGGAAGGCCTTGAGCACCGGGTCGCCGCTGACCCTGGGGTCGTTGTAGACGGCCTTGTTGGTGTGCAGCTGGCGCCCCTCGACGGCCAGCACGAGGCCGGCTTCCACGGAGGTCAGATATTTGGCCAGCTCGTAGGCGGCGTCCTTCTTGCCGGAACTGGCGGCAACGTAGGCGCCCTCGATCGTCAGCCACGGGCGCATCGGCTTCTTCGCCGCGTCGACGACGGGCAGCGGCGCGAAGCCGACGTTGATCTTCTTGTCGATGTCGCCGACGAACCACGGGCCGTTGATCACCATCGCGGCCTTGCCCTCGTTGAACATCGAGGCGATCAGCGCCTCCGAAGGCTCGGTGGGCATGATGCCGTCCTTCTTGTACCAGGTCATCATCTGGTTCAGCGAGGCCACGGTGGCTGGGCTGTCGACGGTGAGCTTGCCGTCCTTGTCGAACACGGCGCCGCCGAAGGCGTTCATCAGCGCCGAGTGGAAATAGAAGTTGGTGTACCAGTAGGCCAGGCCGTAGCGCCCCGACTGGGCGTTGGTCAGCGTCTTGGCCAGCTTGACCATCTCGTCGGTGGTCTTGGGCGGCGTCTTGACGAGGTCCTTGTTGTAGATGAGCGTGGTGCTCTTGTAGTTGATCGGCAGCCCGTAGACGCCGCCCTTGTAGGTCATGGCGCCGAGCATGCCGGGCAGCAGGCTGTCGCGAACGGGCTTGTCGATGAAGAAGTCGATCGGCTCCACTGTCTTGCCGGCCTCGATCCAGCCGCCCAGGCGGTCTTGCGCGTAGATGAAAAGGTCAGGGCCCTTGCCGCGCGGCACCGCAGCGCTGATCTTGTCGGCATAGGCGTCGTAGGGAATCGCCAGCGTGCTGACCTTCATGCCCTTGGCGCCGGGCGACTTCTCGAACATGCCGACCACCTTCTCGAACGCGGCCTTCTCGGCGCCGCGGTAGGCATGCCAGACCACCAGTTCGTTGGCCGCCTGCGGGTGGGCGGCACCGACCGCGAACAGGGTGCCGGCAGCGGCCAGCGCGCCGGCGAGCCAGGTTTTCGTCGTCATCTCGGTTTCCTTTCAGGGTGGATCAGGCGAGCCGCTGCTCGCTGACCGGGTCGAACAGGTGCATGGCCTCGGTGCGCACCAGCAGCGTGATGGGGTCGCCCATGGCGGGCAACACGGCGTGGCTGCGCAAACGCCCGGAGAGCGTCTCGCCCTGCAGTTCGAAGTGCACGATGACCTCGTGACCCAGCGGCTCCAGGATCTCCACCGTGCCGGCGATGCTGCAGTCGCTCTGCCAGTCGACCTCGTGCGCGGCGCCGATGTGCTCGGGCCGGATGCCCAGCACCACGTCGCGGCCCTTGTGCTTCAGTGCCGCGTCCTTGAACTGCGCCGACACCGGCATGCGTACGCCGTAGAACAGCACGTCGCGGCCGTCGTCGGCGATCTTGGCCTTCAGCAGGTTCATCTTCGGCGTGCCCATGAAGCCCGCGGTGAACAGGTTGGCCGGCGTGTCGTAGATCTCCATCGGCGTGCCCACCTGGGTGAGGTTGCTCACCTTGGGGTCGCTGCCGCAGGGCCGCAGCACGGCGATGCGGTGGCCCATGGTCATGGCCTCCACCTGGTCGTGCGTGACGTAGACGGTGGTGGTCTTGAGCTTGCGCTGCAGCTTGGAGAGTTCAGCGCGCATGTGCACGCGCAGCTCGGCGTCCAGGTTGGACAGCGGCTCGTCGAACAGGAACACCGAAGGGTTGCGGACGATGGCGCGGCCCAGCGCCACGCGCTGGCGCTGGCCGCCCGACAGCGCCTTGGGCTTGCGGTCCAGGAAGGCGTTCAGGCCCAGCGTGTCGGCGGCTTCCTGCACGCGCTTCTTGATCTCGGGTTCGGGGATCTTGCGGATCTGCAGGCCGAAGGCGATGTTGTCGTACACCGTCATGTGCGGGTACAGCGCGTAGCTCTGGAAGACCATCGCGATGTCGCGGTCCTTCGGGTGCATGTCGTTGACGACGCGCTCGCCGATCTTCAGCGTGCCGCTGGTGATGGTCTCCAGCCCCGCGATCATGCGCAGCACGGTCGACTTGCCGCAGCCCGAGGGCCCGACGAAGACCATGAACTCGCCGTCCTTGATGTCGAAGCTCAAGTCGCGGATGACCGTGACTTCGGGGGTGTAGGACTTGCCGAGGTGTTCGAGCGTGATGGAGGCCATGGCCGGTCCGCCTAGTTCGGGGTGGGCGCGAGGATGCGCACCGACTTCGGTGCCAGCGTGAGCTTGATGCGGCCTTCGCTGGTGGCCACGGTGTCGCCGCCGAGCAGGTCGCGCGCGCTGGCCGGCCAGCCGGCGGGCGCGGCGACGTCGGCGGCCACTGGCTGGTCGTCGCGGTTGGCGAGCACCACGACGAGGTCGCCGCTCGCGGCGTCGCGGCGCGCGAAGGCCAGCGCCGTGTCCTGCGGCTGCATCAGCAACTGGTAGTCGCCGCGGCGCAGCGCCGGGCGCTCCTTGCGGATCTGGATCAGCTGCTTGTAGAAGGCGCGCAGGGCCTCGTCGCGTGCCACACCCTGGCCGGGCGGGATGTCGCGCGCGCCCCAGGGCATGTCGTTGCGGTTCAGCGGCCATTCATGCCCGCCACGCGCGACTTCTTCGCCGTAGTAGATGACCGGCATGCCCAGCGACGCCATCTGCAGCGCTGCGCAGACGCGGAAACGCTGGCGGTCGCCGCCCAGGTTGCCCAGCGCCATGGGCTCGTCGTGGCTGGACAGGTAATGCGCCAGCACATAGCCCTTGCGCGCGGCGTGCCTGGAGCGCAGGTAGGCGGCATAGGCCACCGAGCGGCCGCGGCCGGTGACCCAGCCTTCGCAACTGCCCTTGAAGCTGAAGTCGAAGCCGGCATCGACCTCGTCGCGCTCGAAAAAGCCGTCCAGCGCTTCTGCGGTACCGCCCCAGTATTCGGCCAACAGGAAGAAATCAGTGCCCAGCTCGGCGCGCGTGCGCTTGCGGTGTTCGGCCCAGAAGTCGCCGGTGAGGTGCTTGTAGGTGTCGAGCCGGAAGCCGTCGACGCCGGTGCGCCGCGCAAGCCCGATATTGGCGGCCAGCACGTGGTCGCGCACCTCGGGTATTTCGGTGCGCAGGTCGGGCAGGCCGCCGACCGCGCAGGTGACGGCGTTGACCTCGCAGTTGCCTTCGCCGATGCGGATCCAGCCCTCGCCAGTGGCAGTCTTGCGCGCGGCATAGCTGGACGTGTAGCCGGTGTGGTTGTAGACCACGTCGAGCAGCACCTTGATGCCGCGCCGGTGCGCCTGTTCGACCAGGGTCTTGAGCTCGGCCTCACTGCCGAAACGCGGGTCCAGGCGTTCGAAGTCGTCGATCCAATAACCGTGGAAGCCCTCGTGCCTGAACTCCGGCAGGCCCATCTTGGCCGGCGCCTGCGCCATCTCGCCGCGGGGCTGCTGCAATTGCACCGGGTTGATCCACAGCGCGGTGATGCCCAGGTCCTTGAGTTCGTCGAGCTGCTGCGTCAGGCCCCTCAGGTCGCCGCCATGCCAGCCGCCCGGATTGCGCCGGTTCACGCGCGGGTTGTTCGTGGGGTCGCCGTCGGCGAAGCGGTCGATGAGCACGAAGTACAGCACTTCGTCGCCCCAGGGATTGAACTTCGCCGGCTGCCCCCATGCCGCGCCCGCCACCGCCAGGCCGACCAGGCAAGCGCCAAGCTGCCGCAGGAAACGGTGGCGCAGTCCAGGAAGGCACGCAAACGTTGACCGTGGCACTTGCGCTCGCCCTCTTGGTCTGCTCAGTGGAGGTGCTCGAAGACGCCGGCGGCCCAGATGGCGGCCGCAGCCGCCGCCGGGTCAGACGCGAACCCGCCAAGGGCCCGGACGTGACCGCTCGTCTTGTTCTTTCGAGCACTCTAGTAGCGGAACTACAGGTCGAACTCTCGTGCTTACCCTATATCGTTGCGGCCCTGCAGCGGCGACTCGCCGTCGACGGCGAGACGCAGCTTGCAGCATCCAAAATTGGCCGGCCGCCTTGAATGGCGATGCTCACGGGCCAGCCGGCTGCGCCGATGGCATCGTGCCCTTGTGGCCAAACTACATGGGCTTGGCACCCGCCGGCCGTTCAAGCCGTCGTGTCGGCCATCAGCGTTCTGAACCAGATGCTCATGTTCTCGAAATTGTCGCCATCGATCGACGACGACTCCGTAGCCGCCGCAGGCAGACCGTTGACCAGGGTCTGGCCCCCGTTGGACGCGATCTTCATCTTGCGCTCGGTGGCGTCGTACTGATAGACGGCCGTCAGCCAGGAAGCCTTGGTGGCGGTGATGGGCGAATAGCAGGCGGAATTGGCCACCGGCCTGGCATAGGGCTGGCCGCCGGCCAGCAGACGCAGGATGGCGTCGGTGCAGATCTTCGCCTCCTGGTTCGCCACATGGCCGGCCTTGGGCATGCCGCAGCTGGCCGCGTCGCCAATGACGTGGATGCCCTGCGCCCCCGCCGCCGTGGACTCGTAGCTCAGCACGTCGACGTTGGCCCAGCGGCCGTCGGCGCTGTTGTTCAGGCCCGCCTGCGCCAGCCAGCCGCCGGACACGCTGCCGCTGGCACGGTGCGGAACGATCGGGTTGACCACGCGCGCCTGCACGACCTGGGTGCCGCCCACCGGGTCGACATAGCTGACCTGCTTGGTGCCCGGGTTGATGACGATGTGGCTCACGCCGGGCACGTATTCGATGACGCCGGCATGGATGGTGGAGAACGCCAGTTCGAAGGTGTGCCGTTCGGCCTGGATCGACAGGTTCTCGTCGAGCACCAGCACCTTGCAGTTCGGGCCCTTGGCCCGCTTCAGGTAGTCGGCCACCACGCAGGCCCGCTCGTAAGGCCCCGGCGGGCAACGGTAGGGCGACTTGGGAATGGTCATGACGAAGATGTCGCCGTTGCGCATGGCGGCCACCTGGTTGCGCAGCAGCGTCGTCTGCGCACCCGCGCGCCAGGCGTGCGGCGTGCGGGTTTCGTAGTCGGCCTGGGTCAGGCCGTAGGCGTTGTCGAAGCTCACGCCGGGCGCCAGCACCAGGCGGTCGTAGGCCAGCACGGACTTGTCCGACACCGTCACCGTGCGCGCGCTGGCGTTGACCGCAACCACCTGGCCGGCCTTGCGGACGACGCCATATTGGGTGGTCAAGGCATCGCGCTTGAAGCGAAGCGAGTCGACATTGCGGCTGCCGTTGAGCACGAGATTGCTCATGATGCTGGACGTGTAGACCGCATCGGGCTCGACCAGCGTCACCTGCACGCCGCTGCCGCCCCACAGACGCAGGTACTTCGCCGCCGTCATGCCGGCCATGCCGCCGCCGGCCACCACGACGCGCTGGCCGCTGAGGCCGGTGCTGGCCAGCGCCGCCGGGGCCGTGCTGCTGAGCGATGAGCTTTTGTCGTCGTCTTCGGCCCAGCCCTTCAGCGGCAGAAGTCCGGCAGTCAGGCCGCCAGCGGCCAGGCCCATGAGATGGCGACGGGTGAGCGCGGCCTTGATGCGAATTGGATTCATGGTGTGGTCTGGCCTCACTGACGCAGATAGGCGGCGATCGCCTGCAGTTGCTCGGGTGTGTAGCCCTGCGCGTGCGCGACCATGATGTTGCCGTTGGCCGTCTTGGTGGCGAACTCGGTCAGTTCGCTCGAGTCCGAGCCGCGGATTTCACCGAAGCCGCTGGTGCCCAGCGTGCCATGGCACTGCGAGCAGTTCGAAGCCAGCAGGCGGCCCTCGGAGTCCTGCACCACCGCCACAGCGGCCGCCGCCGGCGTGGCACTGCTGCTGCCGCTGCTGCGGGCAGAGGCGATCGTGGAGCGCGTTTCCGCGATGCGGGCACCGGCTTCCGACTCGGTGCCGCCGCCGCAAGCGGCCAGGTTCAGGATCAGCGCCAGGGCACCGAGCGCCAGCCCGATGTCGTGTCGTCTTGGAATTCGCTGCTTGCTCAAGGGTCGCTCCTGGCCGGTGGGATACACGCAAAACGCGCAGCCCGGATCGTGCGACGCCCGTCTTAAGAAGTCCTTAAGCAAATCATGGTCATTTGTAACCGAAAGGTGACAACCGTGTCGCAAGGGGAGCGCAGTTCACCGCCACGGCGCAGCCAAAAGAAAGAGGGCGGGAGCCAGGCCCCCGCCCTCTTGCACGCAACAACGCAGTGCTTACTTCTTGGCCGCGTCCTTCTTGGCCGGGGCGGCGCTGGCGGCCGGCGCGGCGGCGCTGGCGGCCTTGGCCGGCTCTTCCGCCTTCTTCATGGGGGCGGCGCCAGCGTGCGAAGCGGCTTGGGCATTGAAGGCCACGGCGGCAAAGCCGGCCAGCAGGAGCGTGCTCAGGGTCTTGTTCATGCTTGTCTTTCGGTCTGTGTTGGAAGGTATGGGATCAAGAAGCCTGGCGTTCGCCGGGCCTGCCGAGCCCCGCGCCCGAATGGGCGGCAGGACAGCAGCCGCTGCATAACGCGCTTCGACGGGAACCGTTGACACGGCAGCCAGCCAGTCTGCGGCCCGAGGCCCGAGACCGCTACCATGCGCGCCGTGCTTCGCCTCCTGCCGCTCGTGCTGTCGCTGTGTCTGCCGGCCCTGGTGACGGCCAGGCCCTACATCCCTACCGACGACGCCGAGATCGTCGAACGCGTGCCGGCGCGCGCCAGCGACCCGCGGGCGAGGGAATTGCACGCGCTGCGGCAACAGCTGCGCCGCAACCCGCAAGACCTGGCGCTGGCCGTGCAATTCGCGCAGCGCTGCTACGACGAGGTGGCAGCCCAAGGCGACCCGCGCTATATCGGATACGCCCAGGCCGCCCTGCAGCCCTGGCTGGGGCTGGCCGACCCGCCGCCGGCGGTGCGCGTGCTGCGCGCCATCCTGCTGCAATTCGACCATCGCTTCGAGCCGGCGCTGGAAGACCTGGCCGCCGTGCTGCGCGCCGAGCCCGACCATGTGGAAGCCGGCGCCTGGCGCACCGCGATCCTGATGGTACGCGCCGACTATGCCGGCGCGCGCGCCAGTTGCGTGCAACTGGCGCCCTACGCCACGCCACTGGGCGCCGCCGCCTGCCTGGCACAGGTGGACGCCGCCACCGGCCGCGCCCCTGCAGCCGCCGCAGCCTTGCGTACGGCCTTGCGGGAATACCCGCAGGCCAGCGCGGCCGAACGCCTGTGGAGCCTGACGCGGCTGGCCGAGACCGAAGAACGCCGCGGTGAATTCGTGGCCGCCGAAGCCGCTTTCCGCGACGCGCTGGCGTTGGACCTGCCCGACGTCTACGTGCAGGCCGCTTATGCCGACTTCCTGCTCGACCGCGGCCGGCCGGCCGAGGTGCTGACCCTGCTGCAGGACCGCGGACGCGCCGACGTGCTGCTGCTGCGGCTGGCGCTGGCCGCCCGCACCACGGGCTACCCCCGTGCCGCGGGCTTTGCGCAGGAGTTGCAGGCGCGCTTCGACGCCGCACGCCGCCGCGGCGATACCAGCCACCGCAAGGAGGAGTCCCGTTTTGCGCTGGCAGTGCAGGGAGACGTGCCGCAAGCGCTGACCCTGGCGCGCGAGAACTGGGCCGAGCAGCGCGAGGCCGCCGACGCCCGCATCCTGCTGGAGGCGGCGCTGGCCGCCCGCGATGCAGCCGCTGCGGCCCCGGTGCTGCAGTGGCTGGCCGACAACGGCTTCGAGAGCATCGTGCTGCAGTCGCTGGCGGCACGCGTGCGGGAACTGCGTTGAGGGCGGTCCGTGCTTTGCTGCTGGCGCTGCCGGCGCTGCTGCTCGGCGCCGGCAGCGCCTGGGCGCACAAGCCTTCGGACAGCTACCTCACGCTGACCGTGGCCGACGCCACGGTCAGCGGCCAATGGGACATCGCGCTGCGCGACCTCGACCACGCCCTGGGGCTGGACGCCGACGGCGACGGCCTCATCACCTGGGGCGAACTGCGGCGCCGCCACGGCGACATTGCCGCCTATGCCGCGGCGCGCCTGACCATCACCGCCGACGGCGCGGCCTGCCCGCTTGCGGTGGGCGAACAACAGGTGGACACGCACACCGACGGCGCCTACAGCGTGCTGCCGCTGCGGGCCGACTGCCCGCGGCCGCCCGCGCGCCTGGGCCTGAGTTATTCGCTGTTCGCCGACCTCGACCCGCAGCACCGCGGCCTGCTGCAGCTCAGCGCGCAAGGCCGCACGCGCGCCGCCATCCTGGGGCCGCAGGCACCGAGCCAGGCCTTCGAACTCGCCGAGGCCGGGGCCTGGGCGCAGTTCGTGGCTTACATGGAAGAGGGTGTGTGGCACATCTGGATCGGCTTCGACCACATCCTGTTCCTGCTCTCGCTGCTGCTGCCGGCGGTGGGCGTGTGGGTGGCGCGGCGCTGGCAGCCGGTGGAGCGCTTCACGCCGGCGTTCTGGGACGTCTTTCGCATCGTCACCAGCTTCACTGTGGCGCATTCGGTGACGCTGTCGCTGGCCACGCTGGGCTGCGTCTCGCTGCCGTCGCGACTGGTGGAATCGGCCATTGCCGGCTCGGTGGTGCTGGCGGCGCTGAACAACGTGTGGCCGCTGTTCCTGGGCCGGCGCTGGCTGATGGCTTTCGCCTTCGGCCTGGTGCACGGCTTCGGCTTCGCCAGCGTGCTGGCCGAACTGGGCCTGCCGCAGGACACGCTGACGCTGGCGCTGGTGGGCTTCAACGTGGGCGTGGAACTCGGCCAGCTGGCCATCGTGCTGGCCTTCCTGCCGCTGGCCTGGGCCGTGCGGCGCAGCTGGTTCTACCGGCGCGCGGTGTTGCTGGGCGGCTCGCTGCTCATCGCTGCGCTGGCGGCGGTGTGGCTGGCCGAGCGGGTGTTCGAGCTGAAGCTGCTGCCATGGTGAGCCGCGGCTCGGCCGGGCTACGATGGCCGCGCCAGTGCCGGCTTGTCTGCGAGTGTGGCCATGAACCCGTCTGACGAAGAGATTTTTCCCGCCTCCCGGGAGAACCGGCCGCTCCTGCTGTTGCTGGTCGCCGTGTCGCTCGCTCTTGGCTGGATCCTGCTGCCGTTCTACGGCACCCTGCTGTGGGCCAGCATCATCGCCTTGCTGTTCGCTCCCCTGTTCCGCCGCTTGCTCGTACGCCTGCGGGGCCGGCGCACGGCCGCGGCGCTGCTGACGCTGCTCGTCGCCGTGGTGGTGGTGATCGTTCCGTTCGCCCTGCTCAGCGCCGGCCTGGCGCGCGAGGCGATGGGGGTCTACGACCGCGTGCAGTCCGGTCAGTGGAATCCGGGGCTCTACTTCCAACGCATCTTCGACGCCATGCCGGGCTGGGTGCGGGACGAGCTCGACCGCTTCGGCCTCTTCGACTTCGACACCCTGCAGCGCCGCCTGACCGCGACGGTGGCACAGGCCAGCCAGTTCATCGCCGCTCGGGCATTGGGCGTCGGCCAGGATACGTTTGCGTTCATCGCCGACCTGTTCATCACGGTCTATATCGCCTTCTTCCTGATTCGCGACGGCGCCTCGCTGGTGCGCGCGATTCGCAGCGCGATTCCGCTGTCGGCCGTGCACAAGAAGGACCTCTTCGAGAAATTCGCCACCGTGATCCGCGCCACCGTCAAGGGCAACCTGGTGGTGGCGGCTCTCCAGGGCGCCCTGGGCGGCTTGGCCTTCTGGTTCCTGGGAGTCGGTGCGGCCCTGCTGTGCGGCGTGCTGATGGCCTTCCTCTCGCTGCTGCCGGCCGTCGGTGCCGCGCTGGTCTGGTTTCCGGTGGCCGTCTATTTCTTCATCACCGGCGCACTCTGGAAGGCCGTAGCGCTGTTCGCCTACGGTGTGCTCGTGATCGGACT
The DNA here is from genome assembly GCA_011391855.1 of Burkholderiales bacterium. GTDB lineage: Bacteria > Pseudomonadota > Gammaproteobacteria > Burkholderiales > Burkholderiaceae_C > Rubrivivax. The sequence continues at coordinate 3,807 of JAABPT010000449.1, read as the reverse complement.
GGTCGACAACCTGTTGCGTCCCATCCTCGTGGGCAAGGACACGCGCATGCCTGACTTCGTGGTCATGATCACCACGCTGGGCGGCATGGCGGTGTTCGGCCTCAACGGCTTCGTGCTGGGGCCGACGATCGCGGCGATGTTCATCGCCGTCTGGCACATCTACGGCGTGACGCGATCCGCCGCCTTGCGGTAACGGCGCCTTGCCGGCGTCTGGGTGACCGCGCCGGGGCCGGCAAGCCCTGGCAGGGCGGGCCGGAGTCAGCGCCTGGCTTGTTCCAGCGCCAGCGCCGCACCGGTGAGCGCGGCCAGCGTGTCGGTGATGAGCGCCGTGGGGATGGCCTGCAGATAGCCCTGGAAGCGGCCCTTGGCTTCGAAGCGCTCACGGAAGCGCGACTCGAAGAAGCGCTCGCCCAGCCGCGGCACGATGCCGCCGCCGATATAGACGCCGCCGCGAGCACCCAGGATGAGCGCCACGTTGCCGGCGAAGCTGCCCAGCAGCGCGCAGAAGCTGTCCACCGTGCGGCTGCAGGTTTCGTCGCTGCGCGCCAGGCCGCGCTGCACGATCTGTTCGGTGCTCAGCGGCTCGGCCGCTCGCCCCAGCACATGGCCCACCGCGGCGTGCAACACCGGCAGGCCGATGCCCGAGAGCAGCCGCTCGGCCGAAACATGGGCGTAGAAGCGGTGCACGGCGGCCAGCAGCGCGGCTTCGAAATCGTCGGCGGCCGACAGGCTGGCGTGACCGCCTTCGCCGGGCACGGCCACCCAGCCTTGGCGCGTGGGCACGAGGCCGGCCACACCCAGGCCGGTGCCGGGGCCGACGACGGCCAGGGCACCGGCTGCAGGCGCGCCGGCCGGTGGCAGCGGGGTCGGGCCGAACGGGCGGACCTGTGTGCCGTGCAGGCGCGGCAGCGACATCGCCAGCGCCTCGAAGTCGTTCAGCAGCAGCAGTTCGTCCAGGCCCAGCGCGCGCTGCGCGTCTTGGCGCGAGAGCGCCCAACCGCTGTTGGTGAACGCTACCCGGTCGCCACCCACGGCCGTGGCCACGGCAAAAGCCCCGGCGCGCGGCGGCCGGTAAGCCGAACCCAGCCGGCGCGACACCTGCTGCAGATAGCCCTGCGCGGCTTCGGCCGGGCCGGCATGGCCGGCAGCAGGAATCGTGGCCACGTGTTCGACCGGGCCGGCACAGGACTCCAGCCAGCCGAAGCGGGCGTTGGTGCCGCCGATGTCGGCCACCAGCCAGGGGCCGGGCAGGCCATGGCCTGAGGCGGCCGCCGAATCATGCAGGTCCGCGGCGCCGGGCGCGGGCGGGATGGAGGGAGGCGGGGTGTCTGTCATGGCCTGGGCTGAACGGTGGGCTGGCATCTGCGGCGCAGTCGACTAGGGCTCGTGCTGTGCGCGTTGCGATACTACCCATGACGAGACGAATCACCGATCAAGGCGGCTGCGGTGGGCCGGTGCAACTGCCGACCGAACAGGCCAGGAAACGCCGGCCCTCGGTTGGCGAGGTGAATCCTGCCCTGTGACCGGTTTCCCACGCTGGCTGGCGCCGTCGCGTTCACCCCGCGGCCTGCTCCGGAGGGTGGGGCTCCAGATCGGCCCACAAGGCCTCGACACCGATCGTCAGCCCCACGCTGGCCAGATGCAGCGGCTCGCCGCCCTGCGTCGGATGCAGCACCCACAGGCCGTCGGCGCCCTTGCGGAACAGCTCACAGCGGCGGGCGTCGATGTCGACGAGCAGGAACTCCGCCAGGCTGGGCAACCGGCGGTAGGCGGCGAATTTGTCGCCGCGGTCGAAGGCGGCGGTGGAAGGCGACAGCACCTCCACCACCAGCACCGGCTCGCGCTTGATGAGCCGGTCGGCCGCGTCGGCGGCGCTGCAGGTGACCATGAGGTCGGGGTAGAAGAAGCAGTCTTCGGCTTCGACGCGCAGCTTGACGTCGCTGCCGAAGACGCGGCAACCGCTGCCCCCCAGGTGTTGACGCAGCGCGATGTAGAGATTGCCGGCGACCGTGTCGTTGCGGTCCTCGCCTCCCGCCATGGCGAACACCTCGCCGCGCACGAATTCGTGCTTCACGGTCTGGCCGGCGTCCCAGGCCAGGAACTCTTCCGCCGACATGCGGCGCTTCTCGAGTGCATATCCCACGCGAGGCTCCGAGGCGACCAGGCTCATAGCACCCAGTCTAAAGGCCCCGCCCCTAGAATGCGAGCCTTCCCGAGGAGCGTTGCAACGGCCCCCGACCGACCCCGGTCGCGCCGCCAGGCTCGGGGCGCACGCCAGGCCTGCCCCCTGGCCCCGCAACGGCGCTCACCCACTTCTGGCCTGACCTGGGTGACCGCCGAATGAGTTCCACTGCAACCCGCCCCGCACCGCCGCCGATGCGCCTGGCCGGCCTCGAGCCGGTGACCATCGACGAAGGCCACCTCTTCGTCAATATCGGCGAGCGCACCAACGTCACCGGCTCCAAGGCCTTCGCCCGCATGATCCTGGAAGGCCGCTTCGAGGACGCGCTGGCCGTGGCGCGCCAGCAGGTGGAAAACGGCGCGCAAATCATCGACATCAATATGGACGAGGCCATGCTCGATTCGGCCGCGGCCATGGAGCGTTTCCTCAAGCTGATTGCCGGCGAACCCGAGATCGCCAGGGTTCCCATCATGATCGACAGCTCCAAATGGAGCGTCATCGAAACGGGCCTGAAGTGCATCCAGGGCAAGGGCATCGTCAACAGCATCTCGATGAAGGAAGGCGAGGCCGAATTCCGCCGCCAGGCCACGCTGGTGCGCCGCTACGGTGCCGCCGCGGTGGTGATGGCCTTCGACGAGAAGGGCCAGGCCGATACCTACGAACGCAAGATCCAGATCTGCGAACGCGCCTACCGCATCCTGGTCGACGAGGTGGGGTTCCCGCCCGAGGACATCATCTTCGACCCCAATATCTTCGCCATCGCCACCGGCATCGAGGAGCACGACAACTACGCGGTCGACTTCATCGAGGCCACGCGCTGGATCAAGTTGAACCTGCCGGGTGCCAAGGTATCGGGCGGCGTGAGCAACGTGAGTTTCAGCTTCCGCGGCAACGAGCCGGTGCGCGAGGCCATCCACACCGTCTTCCTGTACCACGCCATCCGCGCCGGGCTGGACATGGGCATCGTCAATGCCGGCATGGTGGGCGTCTACGACGAACTGGAGCCGGGCTTACGCGAGCGTGTGGAAGACGTGGTGCTGAATCGGCGCGAGGACGCCGGCGAACGGCTGGTGGAAATCGCTGAAAGCGCCAAGGGCCTGTCCAAGGACGACAGCGCGCGGCTGGCCTGGCGCGCAGGCAATGTCAACGAACGCCTGAGCCACGCCCTGGTGCACGGCATCACCGAATTCATCAACACCGACACCGAGGAAGCCTGGCAGGCCATCAGCGCCGGCGGCGGGCGGCCGCTGCACGTGATCGAAGGCCCGCTGATGGCCGGCATGAATATCGTGGGCGACCTCTTCGGCCAGGGCAAGATGTTCCTGCCGCAGGTAGTGAAGAGCGCGCGCGTCATGAAGCAGGCGGTGGCCCACCTGCTGCCCTATATCGAGGAAGAAAAGAAGCTGCTGGTGGCCGGCGGCGGCGAGGCCAAGCCCAAGGGCAAGATCGTCATCGCCACCGTCAAGGGCGACGTGCACGATATCGGCAAGAACATCGTCACCGTGGTCCTGCAGTGCAACAACTTCGAGGTCGTGAATATGGGCGTGATGGTGCCCTGCCAGGACATCCTGGCCAAGGCACGGGTCGAGGGCGCCGACATCATTGGTCTTTCCGGCCTGATCACG
>JAABPT010000436.1 GCA_011391855.1 Burkholderiales bacterium | reverse complement strand
TTCGATCCTCATGGCCTATGGCAGCGCCGAACAGCAGCAGCGCTTCCTGGTGCCGCTGGCGCGTGGCGAGCAACTCGGCGCCTTCTGCCTGACGGAACCCCATGTGGGCAGCGAAGCCGGTGGCCTGAAGACCACCGCAGTCCGTGTCAACAACGGTGACGGCGACGCCTACGTGCTCAACGGCGTCAAGCAATTCATCACCAGCGGCAAGCATGGCGACGTGGCCATCGTGATGGCGGTCACCGACAAGGCCGCCGGCAAGAAGGGCATCAGCGCCTTCATCGTGCCCACGGCCACGCCCGGCTACGTGGTGGCGCGACTGGAAGACAAGATGGGTCAGCACGCCAGCGACACGGCGCAGATCAATTTCGAGAACTGCCGCGTGCCGGCGGAGAACCTGCTGGGCGAAGAGGGCATGGGGCTGAAGATCGCGCTCAGCGGGCTGGAGGGTGGGCGCATCGGCATTGCCAGCCAGGCGGTGGGCATGGCGCGCGCCGCCTTCGAAGCCGCGCTGGCCTACGCCAAGCAGCGCGAGAGCTTCGGCCAGCCCATCTTCAACCACCAGGCGGTGCAGTTCAAGCTGGCCGACATGGCGACACGGATCGAAGCCGCGCGCCAGCTCATCTGGCACGCCGCCAGCCTGAAGGACGCCGGGCTGCCCTGCCTGAAAGAAGCCGCGATGGCCAAGCTCTTTGCCAGCGAGATGGCCGAACGCGTGTGCAGTGACGCCATCCAGGTGCACGGCGGCTACGGCTACGTGAGCGACTTCCCGGTGGAGCGCATCTACCGCGACGTGCGCGTGTGCCAGATCTACGAGGGCACGTCCGAGGTGCAGAAGATTCTCATCGGTCGCGCGCTGGCCTAGGCGGGTTCGGGCCGGCACCGCCCCGCCTGATCCGGTCCGGGCTCTGTTGCGGGCCTCTTTTCGGCTGCAGTCGCACAGGCGGTACAGTGAGCCGGACCGTGAACCCCTCTTCCTTCTTCCTCGACGAAGCCGCCGCACGCCGCGTGCTCATGGTGCAGGCCTTCGAAACCGGCCCGGCCGACGGCAAGGCGTGGGCTGCGGAAGACCGTGCCCTGGTGACGCGGCTGGCGCGCGAGACGACTCCGGCCGACGCCGCCCCCGAGCGCTACCTGGACGAACGCGCCAGGCATGCCCTGCACGTGCTGGCCCCGCGCGACAAGTCGGCGGCACGCTGGCTGGCGCGGCGCTTCTGGCGCCCGGGCTGGACGCTGCTGGCGCTGCTGCTGGGGCTGGTGCTCGGGCTGGCGGTGAATGCGGTGGACGGCAGCCAGCACATCAACCTGCTGGCGCCGCCGGTCTGGGTGCTGATCGCCTGGAACCTTGTCGTTTACCTCAGCCTGCTGCTGCCGGCCGCGGTGGTGCCCAAGCGGGCCCGCGCCTGGCTGGCGCGGCGTCTCGCAAGCGCGCCTGGGGGCAGCGCGCCCTTGCAGGCCTGTGGCCAGGCCTGGGCGCGCCACGGCTGGCCGCTGACGGTGGCACGCGCGGCGCTGCTGCTGCACCTGGCGGCGGCGGCGCTGGCCGCAGGCGTCGTGGCCGGGCTGTACCTGCGCGGTCTGGTGCTCGACTTCCGTGTCGGCTGGCAGAGCACCTTCCTCGACGCCGCCACCGTGCAGGCGGTGCTCGCCGCGCTGCTGGCGCCGGCGGTGGCGCTGACCGGCATCGCGGTGCCCGACGCCGCTGCGCTGGAGGCACTGCGCGTCGGCCCTGCAGGCGCGGCCACGGGCGTGGCCGCACCCTGGATCCACCTTTACGCGGCGATGCTGGCCTTGTTCGTGGTGGCGCCGCGGCTGGCGCTGGCGCTGTGGTCGGGCGGCCGCGCGGGCTGGCTGTCGCGCCACGTGGCGCTGCCGCGCGACGACCCCTATTTCCAGCGCCTGCTGCGCGAACACCGAGGCGGCACGCCGCGCGTGCAGGTGCTGCCGCACGGTGCCGCACCCGGCGCGCAGGCGGCGCTGGGCCTGCGCGCGCTGTTGGCGCAGGTATTCGGCCCGGGCCTGCAGCTGACGCTGGCAGCGGCCACGCCGTATGGCGAAGAAGAGGCGGCCCAGGGCATCGCGCCGGAAGCGGAAACGACACTGCGGCTCGCGCTCGTGGAACTGGGTGCCACGCCCGAGGAAGACACCCACGGCCGCTTCCTGCAGTCGCTGCAGGCGGCCGCACCCGGCGTGCCGCTGCTGCTGCTGGCCGATGCCACCGCCTTCGACCGCCGCTTTGCCGGCCTGCCTTCGCGCGGGGCAGAGCGGCGCCAGGCCTGGCAGCAGATGGCCGATGCCCACGGCGTGGGCTTCGCCGCCGCGGCGCTGGACGCGCCCGACCTGGCGGCCGCCGAAGCCGCCGTCGAGGCTGCGCTGTCGCGTTGACCTTCGCCGCCCCGCCATGACCACCGTCACCCTGAGCCTGGTCTCGCATACCAACGCCGGCAAGACGACGCTGGCGCGCACGCTGCTCGGCACCGACGTGGGCGTGGTGCGCGACGCTCCGCACGTGACGCAGTTCGCCGACGGCCACGACCTCCTGGCCACGCCCGAGGGCGACCGCCTGCGCCTGTGGGACACCCCCGGCTTCGGCGACAGCGCGCGCCTGGCCAAGCGCATGCGGCAACGCGGCCAGCCGTTGGGCTGGTTCCTCAGCGAGGTCTGGGACCGTTGGCGCGACCACAGCTTCTGGGCCAGCCAGCAGGCGCTGCGCCACGTGCAGGCCGAGAGCGATGTGGTGCTGTACCTCGTGAATGCCGCCGAGTCGCCGCAGACCGCCGGTTATGTGGCGCCCGAGATGGACCTGCTGGCCTGGGTCGGCAAGCCGGTGCTGGTGCTGCTCAACCAGTTGGGCGCGCCGCGCACGGCCGCGGAGGAAGCGGCCGATGTCGACGCCTGGCGTGCCCACCTGGCACGCTGGCCGCTGGTGCAGGGCGTGCTGCCGCTGGACGCCTTCGCGCGCTGCTGGGTGCACGAGGCCACGCTGCTGCAGGCCGTGCAGGCCGCGCTGCAGGGCGACCGCGCCGAGGCCATGGCGCGGCTGGCCGCGGCCTGGCGCGCGCGGCGCCAGCAGACCTTCGAAGAGGCCATGCAGGTGCTGGCCGCCAGCCTGGCGCGCACCGCGGCGGCGCGTGAAACCGTGGCCGAGGGCGCGGGCATCGGCCAGCGCCTGCGCCAGATCGGCGGTGCCGTGGCGCGGCGTCTCGACGCCGACGCTGCAGCCGACCCTGCCACGGCCGCGCAGCAGCGCCTGGCGGCGGCGTTGGAAGCCGAGGTGCGCCAGAGCACCACGCGGTTGATCGAACTGCACGGCCTGGAAGGCCAGGCGCAGGGCGAAATCCTGGACCGCGTGGCGGGCCAGTTCGCACGCCACGAGCGTGTTCCCGAAGGCAAGGCCGCCATCCTGGGCGGCGCCGTCACTGGCGCGCTGGCCGGGCTGAAGGCCGACATCGCCAGCGGCGGCCTCACGCTCGGCGGCGGCCTCATCGCCGGCGGGCTGATCGGCGCCCTGGGGGCCGCCGGGCTGGCGCGCGGCATCAATGTCGTGCGCGGCACCGGCCGCAGCTGGGTGGCGTGGGGCGACGCGGCGATGGCGCCGCTGGTGGAGGCGGCGCTGCTGCGCTACCTGGCGGTGGCGCACTTCGGCCGCGGCCGCGGCGAATGGGTGCAGGGCGAGGCGCCGCCGCACTGGGCGGCGACGGTGGCCGAAGCGCTGGCCCCGCGGCAGGCGGCGCTGGCCGCGCTGTGGGCCGGCCGCAGCGACCGTGTCGACAACGCGGGCGAGGCCGAGCGCCTGGCCGTCGCGCTGCAGCCGCTGCTGGCCGCCGCCGCCAGCGCCGCACTGCAGCGCCTGTATCCCGGCTCCCATAATCCGCCGCCATGAAGATCCTCATCCTGGGCGCCGGCCGTGTGGGCGAAAGCGTGGCCGAGAGCCTGGTCTCGGAAAAGAACGACATCACGGTCATCGACACCGACCCGGTGCGGCTGCGCATGCTGCAGGACCGCCTGGACCTGCGCGGCGTGGTCGGCAACGGCATCCAGCCCTCGGTGCTGCGCGACGCCGGCGCCGACGACGCCGACATGATCATCGCCTGCGCACCGCAGGACGAGACCAACCTCGTGGTGTGCAAGGTGGCGCACGACCTGTTCAACGTGCCGACGCGCATCGCGCGCGTGCGCAGCCCCGAATACACGCAGGGCAGCCCGATGCTGGAACGCAACGGCTTCGCCGTCGACCAGGTGATCTGTCCCGAGCAAAGCGTCACCGCCTACATCCGCAAGCTCGTGCAGTACCCGCAGGCGCTGCAGGTGCTGGAGTTCGCCGACGGCCTGGTGAGCCTGATCGCCGTGCGCGCGGTGGCCGGCAGCCTGCTGGTGCAGCACGGCCTGGCCGAGATCCCGGCCCTGGTGCCCGGCGCCGACATGCGCATCGTGGCCATCTATCGGCTGGACAAGGCGCTCCGGTCGCTGGACGGTGACACCCGCATCGAGACCGGCGACGAGGTCTTCGTGCTCGCCGCCACCGAGCACATCCGCGCCGTGCTGGGGGCGCTGACCCAGGTCGACCGGCCTGTGAAACGCATCATGATCGCCGGCGGCGGCAAGGTCGGGCTGCGGCTGGCGCGCGAGATCCACGGCGAGTACCAGCTCAAGCTCATCGAGCCGCAGCACACGCGCTGCGAATACCTGGCCACCGAGCTGCCGCCCTCGGTGCTGGTGCTGCACGGCGACGCCACCGACGAAGACCTGCTCGGCGACGAGAACGTCGACGAGATGGACATGTTCCTGGCGCTGACCAGCGACGACGAGGACAACATCATGTCCTGCCTGCTGGCCAAGCGCATGGGCGCGCGGCGCGTGCTGGCGCTCATCAACCGCCGCGCCTATGCCGACCTGGTGCAGGGCTCGCAGATCGACATCGCCATCGCGCCCAGCCACGCCGTCATCGGCGAGCTGCTGGCCTACGTGCGCCGCGGCGACGTGGCGGCCGTGCACAGCCTGCGCCGCGGCGCCGCCGAGGCCATGGAGGCCATCGTGCGCGGCGACCGCAAGACCTGCCGCCTGGCCGGCCGCCCCATCGGCGAAGTCGGCCTGCCCGCGGGCGCACAGGTTGGCGCCATCGTGCGCGGCCTGCACCGCCCCGACGGCAGCGACGCCGGCGCCGAGGCGCGGCCGCAGGTCATCATCGCCCACCGCGACACGGTGATCGAAACCAACGACCACGTCATCGTCTTCGTGCCGCGCAAGCGCATGGTGCGCGAGGTCGAGAAACTGTTCCAGGTCGGCGCGACCTTTCTCTTCTGATGAGCCTGCTCCCGGTCGTCGCGCTGGTTGGCCGCCTGGTCGTGCTGTTCGCCTTGATGATGGCGGTACCGCTGGCTTTCACGCTGACGCGGCACGACGCGGCCGAGGACGCCTTCGTGCTGGCCACCGGCATCACGCTGGCCTGCGGCCTGGGCTTGAGCCTGGTGACGCGCCGCTTCAGGCGCGAACTGCAGCCGCGCGACGGCTTCGTGCTGGTGGGCCTGACCTGGCTCGTGCTGCCGGCCTTCGGTGCGTTGCCGCTGTGGCTGGCGATCCCCGGCGCCAGCGCCACTGACGCCTATTTCGAGGCCATGTCGGCGATCACCGCCACTGGCGCCACGGTCTTCAGCGGCCTGGACGACCTGCCGCTGTCGGTGAATGTGTGGCGCTGCTTCATGATGTTCGTCGGCGGGCTGGGCATCATCGTGCTGGCGGTGGCCATCCTGCCGCTGCTGGGCGTGGGCGGCACCCAGCTCTACAAGGCCGAGATGGCCGGGCCGATGAAGGACCAGAAGCTCACGCCGCGCATCGCCGACACCGCGCGCGCGATCTGGGTCGCCTACGGCCTGCTGGCGGTGGCCTGCACGCTGGCCTACCGCGCCGCCGGCATGAGCTGGGAAGACGCCTTCATGCACATGTGCACCACGGTCAGCCTGGGCGGCTTCTCTTCGCACGACCTCAGCCTGGGCTACTGGAATTCACCGGCCATCGAGGCCGTGGCGGTGTTCTTCATGCTGCTGTCGGGCGTCAGCCTGGTCTTGTATTTCGTGGCCTGGCGTTCGCGCTCGCTGGCGCCGCTGTGGCGCAATGCCGAAGCGCGGGCCTTCTACGCCGTGCTGCTGGGCAGCGTGGCGCTGATCTCTGTCTACCTGGTGCTGTTCGGCGGCTATACCGACTACGCCCTGGCGCTGCGCCACACCGCGTTTCACGTCGTGTCGGTGGCCACCACCACCGGCTACGCCACGCACGACTACGCCGTATGGCCGCTGTTCGCGCCGCTGCACATCATCCTGCTCGGCTGCTTCGCCACCTGCGCCGGCAGCACCGGCGGCGGCATCAAGATGGTGCGCATGCTGCTCTTGCTGAAGCAGTCGCGGCGCGAGCTGGTTCGCATCGTGCACCCGAACGTGGTCAACCCGGTGGTGCTGGGCGGCGCCGCGGTCAGCGACCGCGTGATGCAGAGCGTGATCGCCTACATGATGATGTACGGCGCCACGCTGGTCGGCCTGACGATGGCGCTTCTGTTCACCGGGCTGGACGTGGTCACCGCTTTCACCGCCGTCATCGCCTGCGTCAACAATATCGGCCCTGGCCTGGGCGAGGTCGGCCCGGCGCTGAACTACGGCGGCCTGAGCGACCTGCAGACCTGGATCTGCACCTTCGCCATGTTGCTGGGGCGACTGGAACTGCTCAGCGTGCTGGTGCTGTTCACGCCGGCGTTCTGGCGGCGCTGAAGTCGCGGTCGAAGTCGCCGTCGTCCGGGATTCCAGCGCGGTGGCCGCGCGCGCCAGGTTGCCGTGTTCGGCCACGCTGGCAAAGGCCCGCCAGGCGCGCAGGTCGAACTCGTTCAAGGTGCCTTCCCGCCTTCATGGCTTGCGAAATCCGCAAGCCTGGTCCGACTGGGCGAAGAAGTTGCCCCCAGGGACTGCGCCATGGGCGGAGGATGACGCCACCGGGCGCACCGGGCGCACCGGGCGCTGCCTGCCCAACACCCTTGGCGGCACAATCCGCGCCAACCGGGCCAGATCGAAGCCCGCGTAAGAAGCGACGAGAGCGACGAGGAGACACCCATGGGCGAAGCCATCGACCAGGTTCGACTGAACTTCAACCCGCAAGCCCAATTGGGCCTCGGCCTGGTGCTGGCGCTGGTGATGTTCGGCATTGCGCTCGACCTCCGGGTGGCCGACTTCAAGGCCGCGCTGCGCACGCCCCGGGCGCTGGCCATCGGCCTGGTCAGCCACCACCTGCTGTTCCCGGCCTTCACCTTCGTGCTGATCCTCATCATCAAGCCGATGTCGTCGATCGGCCTGGGCATGCTGCTGGTGTCGTCTTGCCCGGCCGGCCACATTTCCAACTTCTTCACCCACCGGGCCGGCGGCAACGCGGCGCTTTCGGTTTCGATCAGCACGCTGTCGACAGTGGGTGCGATGTTCCTGACGCCCTTGAACGTCACCTTCTGGGGCTCGCTGGACCCGGGCATGAACGCGCTGCTGCGCTCGTTCTCGCTCGACCCGGTGCACATGCTGATCGAGGTGTCCATGTTGCTGGGCCTGCCGCTGGTGGCTGGCATGTTCATCGCGCACCGCTTCCCGGCGCTGGCGCGCAAGGTGCACAACCCGATGCGCAACTTCTCGCTGCTGGTGCTGATCGGCTTCGTCGTCGGTGCCCTGGTGATGAACTGGGCCTTCTTCCGCGAGTACGGGCAGTTCGTCGTCGTCGTGGTGTTCGTGCACAACGCACTGGCGCTGGCCGGCGGCTACGGCTTGGCGCGCGCCGCCAAGTTGTCCGAACGCGACTGCCGCGCCGTGGCCTTCGAGACCGGGATCCAGAACTCCGGGCTCGGCCTGGTGCTGGTGTTCAACTTCTTCGGCGGCCTGGGCGGCATGGCCATCGTCACCGCCTGGTGGGGCATCTGGCACATCGTGGCCGGCATGACGCTGTCGACCTGGTGGATGAAGCACCCCCCCGTGGCGGCGGCCGGAGCGCGCCATGAGTAGCCGGCGCGTGCTCGTCACCGGCGGCGGTGGCTACCTGGGCAGCCAGGTGATCGCCTCGCTCGCGCGTTCGCTGGCCGCTGGCGACACCGAGTGCGTGGTCTCGCTCGACGTGCGCGAAATGCCCGCCGAGCGCCGCCTGCCCGGCGTGGTCTACGCCGCGGCCGACATCCGCGACCTGGCGCTGGTGGACCTGCTGCGCCAGCACCGCATCGACACCGTGGTGCACCTGGCTGCCATCGTCACGCCGGGCAGGAAGACCGACCGCGACTTCGAATATCAGGTCGACGTCGAAGGCACGCGCAACGTGCTGCAGGCCTGCGTGGGCGCGGGCACGGGCCACGTGCTGATCTCGTCGTCGGGCGCGGCCTACGGCTATCACGCCGACAACCCGGCCTGGCTGAGCGAGACCGACGCCATCCGCGGCAACCACGAGTTTGCCTACTCGTGGCACAAGCGCCTGGTCGAGGAGATGTTGGCCGACTACCGTGAGCGCCAGCCGCAGTTGCGGCAGACCGTGTTTCGCATCGGCACCATCCTCGGCCAGACGGTCAGCAACCAGATCACGGCCTTGTTCGACAAGCCGCGCCCGCTGGCCATCGCCGGCGCGGACAGCCCCTTCGTCTTCATCTGGGACCAGGATGTGGTCGGTGCCATCCTGCACGCGCTGGCCGGCGCCCCGGCCGGCATCTACAACGTGGCCGGCGACGGCGCGCTGACGATCCACCAGATCGCCGCGCACATGGGCAAGCGCTGCCGCGTGCTGCCGGCCTGGCTGCTGCAAGCGGCGTTGTGGGCCGGCAAGCGACTCGGCCTGACCCCCTACGGGCCCGAGCAGTTGCGCTTCTTGCAGTACCGGCCGGTGCTCGACAACCAGCGCCTGAAGCAGGACTTCGGCTACCAGCCGCGCAAGACCTCGGCCGAGGTGTTCGACTTCTGGTGGGCGGCGCGGCGCAGCGCGACGAAACCATGACACGGCGCCTCACCATCGACAACGGCGCCTGGAGGCTGGCATGACGACCGATCGACTTCTTGCCCTCTTGGGCTGCCTGGCGGGCGTGGCCGCCGCAGCGGCATCCCACGCGGCGACGATCACCGTCACCGACGCGGCCAAGAATCCGCTCGCCACCGCGATGGTCGTCGAGTCGGCGGCCACGCCGCGCAAGCTCGACACTTCGGACAACGGCTACCCGGCGCCGGGCAAGGTGAATGCGGTCGACATCGACATCGCCCGCTTCACCGACGCCGCCGGCCATGCCAGCTGGCCCGAGCGCCAGGCGGTGGTGAGTTACCGGGTGCGCAAGCCGGGTTACCGCGATGCCAGCGTCACCGCGGCCGCGGGCCAGGCCGCGTTGAGCGTGACACTCGAGCGCGAGACCGACCCGCTGAAGCTGGCCGAGGCCTTGCCGTCCAACGTCTGGCTCGGCGCGCTCGACCTCGGCGACATCCAGCGCAAGCGGCACTTCCAGCTGCAGTGCGGCTTTTGCCATCAGCAGGGCAACGCCTTCCTGCGCCGCGAACGCAGCAGCGCCGAGTGGAGCGACGCGATCCAGCGCATGGTGCGCTACGGCTCGCGCCTGTCCACGGCGGACCAGAAGGCGCTGCCCGACCTGCTGGTGGCCGGCTGGCGCACGCTGCGCGAGCATCCCGAGCGGCTGGCCACGCCGGTGCCGTGGAGCGCCGACCTCGCCGGCGCCACCATCACCGAGTGGCCGATCGGCGACGCGATGTCGCAGACGCACGACCAGTTGCTCGGCACCGATGGCAAGGTCTACGTGGCCGACAACATCCAGGACCGCGTCTACCAGATCGACCCGGCGACCCACCAGGTCACGGTGCACAAGATCCCGCACCGCGCGGGCGACGTGCCGGGCGGGCTGCTCTCGGCGCGGCTGAAGGAGTTTCCGCGCCACGACAGCGTCTCCAACGCGCATTCGCTGGCGCAGTCGGCGAAGGACGGCCACATCTTCTTCACGCCGTCGGCGCAACAGCGGCTGGTCGAGTTCGACCCCCAGTCCGGCGCCTTCAAGCTGCACGACATCGGCGGCGGCTTCTATCCGCACACGATCCGCATCGACGCGCAGGACCGCGTCTGGTTCACGCTGGCGCTGTCGAACCAGATCGCGATGTTCGACCGCACCACGCAGCGCTTCACGCTGCACGACCTGCCCACGCGCGGCCTGCGCGAGAAGATGACGGTGGCGCTGATTCGGCCGCTGTTCAAGCTCATGAGCTGGGGCGTGCCGCTCGCCAACTGGCTGCCGGTGGACCGCGCAGCAACCGGCACGCCGCTGCCCTATGGCATCGACATCACACCCGACGGCAGCGTCTGGTTCAGCCGCCTGCACACCGACGAGATCGGGCGCCTCGACCCGGCGACGGGGCAGATCAAGATGATCACCACGCCCTTTGCCGGGCCGCGGCGGCTGCGCAGCGATGGCGACGGCAACCTGTGGGTCACGGCCTTCCCCGAGTCGGCCGTCGCCCGCTACGAGCCCAAGACCGGCACCTTCACCCGCTTCGATCTGCCGGTGCTTCCCAAGGGCAGCGAGACGCCCTATGCGCTGAACGTCGACAAACGGCGCGGCATCGTCTGGGTCAACGGCAACCAGTCCGATGCGCTCTACGCGCTGGACATCAAGTCGCAGACCTGGCGCCACGTGCCGCTGCCGCGCCGGGGCTCGTTCACGCGCGACATCGAGATCGCCGAGGACGGCACGGTCTACACCTCGACCTCCAACTTCCCGAGCTGGCACACCGAGGGCGCGCAGCCGACGATGATCCGCGTGCAATTCGCCGGGCCTGTTCAATGAGGCGCCGTATCCCCTTGGGGGATCGACGAACGTACTCGTTCGTCGAGGGGTTCCAATGATCCTTTTGCGCCACGGCTGGTTCTACCTGTCGTGCCTGACGGCCTTCACGGCCGGTCACATGCTGAACTACTCGGTGATCATCTACGCGCAAGAGGTGATCGGCTCCGACCTGCTGTCGGGCATCGGCTTTGGCCTGTGCTTCGGCCCACCCGTGGTGCTGGGCTGGTATGCCGGCGTGCTGTGCGACCGGCTCGCGCCCGGCCGTGTGATCCTGGGGGCGCAGCTCGTCTTCATCGTGGCCGCGCTGCTGCTCTGGTGGGCCGACGGCAGCGCGGGCGCACCCGCATCGCGCGTGCCCCTGCTCGCGCTGGCCGCGGCCCTGACCGGCGTGGCCTGGTCGTTCGTGGCACCGGCGCGCATGGCCGCACTGGGCCAGATCGCCACCGCCGATGAACTGAAGCCGGCCTCGGTGATCTTCAACCTGCTGGTCATGTTTGGCTTCGGCCTCGGGCCCTTGCTGATCGCGCTGGCGCGGCGGCACGGCGGGTGGCCCGGCGTCTTCATGGTGGCGGTGGCGCTGCTCGTGCTGGCGTCGCTGACGCTGCTCGGTGTGCACACGCGGCCGAGCGCTCGCGTACACCAGCCGGTGCGCGTCGAGATCCGCGAAGGCCTGGACGCCGTCTTCGGCAACCCCTTGCTGCTGCAGTTGATGGTGGCGACGATGGTCGGCTACCTGGCGATGGGGCCGATGACAGTGCTGCTGCCCAAGCTGGCGGCCACGCAACTGGGTTTCGACGAACTGCAGCGCGGCACCTTCCTGGGCACGCTGGCGCTGTCCCTGATCGCGGGCGGCCTGGTCGCCCTGTTCGCGGCGCGCCGGGCCCACCACGGCCGCGTGATCTTCGTCGCCACCACGCTGGCCGGCGTCTCGCTCGCGGCGCTGGGTGCGGCGCACGATGCGGCGCTGGCGGTGGTGCTGCTGTGCGGCGTCGGCATCTCGGGCGGGCTGGCGCTGTCGTTGATCGTCGCCGGCATCCAGGCCCAGGCCCCCGACGCCCTGCGTGGGCGCGTGGTCAGCATGTACACCATCCTCTCGCAGGTGGTGCCGGCCGCCGCGGGCGTGGCGGCCGGCGTGCTGGTGCAGGCCTTCGGCGTCAGCGTGGCGCTGGCCGTCTGCGGCAGCACGCTGGCGGCGGCGATGCTCCTCAACCTGCTGTGGATGGGGGCGCTGCGCCGGCATCGGGGCTGATGTGCCCGGGCTGCCGCGGATCGACGCAGGGTCGAGGTCTGTGCAGGGACCCACAGCGGGCATGCCTTCGCGCCAGGGTGTCTGGAGCCTCGGAACCCACTTGCCACCAGCGACGGTTGGCGTGGCGGGCGTGCGGTAGTACCCACACGCGGCGTTCGCCGGGCGGCCGGCCCCTTCAGACCATGCGGCGGCTGCCGTTGATGAAGGAAGCAGCCCACCGGAGTGGGCACGGGAGACTGCCGTGAATTCGCCTGTCACCGCGCACGACCGTCGGCGCGACCTTGAATTGCGCGAGGTGTTCGACGAGGTCTATGTCCGTGTGGAGGGCCTTTTCGATCCTTCCCGCACTTGGGGCGGCCCGCCGCTGATGCATTGGGTCTACCGGGTCGTGCGCGAGTCCTATCCGCACCTTGACGCCACGCAGGTTCAGGCGCTGGTGGCGGCCATGCATCGGGTCTATTGCGCGCGGCACGAACGCGGTGTCCGGGCGCATGCCGGCGCACCGGCCGTTGCCGACGCGGTGAACGAACCCGCCTGACGCCGCGCGGGCCGCCGCGGCGCGTGGGCCGGCAGGCCCAGGTGCGCGAGGCGGTTACCGCTTCCAGGGGTGCGCGCGGCGCTGCGCCTGCAGCGCGTAAACGGCCTGTTCGGCGGCCTGCACGGCGCCTTCGAGGTAGCCCGGAAAGTCCGGCGCGAACTCGCTGCCCGCCAGATGGACTCGATCGCGCCAGGGCACAGGCAGGGCCGTGGACATCGGCGTGGGGTGCGCCGATGCCGGCTGCGCGTCGGCGGGCGTCGCGGTTTCGGCCTCGTCCGCCCAGTCGTGCAAGTGCACGGCCTGCGGTGTCAGAGCCTCGGGGCCAAAGAGCCTTGCCAGCTGAGCCACCGCGGCGTCGACCAGGGCCTGCCGCCCCATGCGCCGACGCCAAGGGGCGTGACTACCAGGACCTGCGCTGGTCGCGCTTCAAGAACTTCGCGCCGGCCGAGATGTACACCGTGGTGGGCGAGCATGTGTTCCCCTTCATGCGCAGCCTGGGTGGCGACGGCAGCACCTTTGCGCACCACATGAAGGACGCGCGCTTCACCATCCCCACGCCCGCGCTGCTGGCCAAGGTGGTGGACATGATCGACCAGGTGCCGATGGACGACCGCGACACCAAGGGCGACCTCTACGAATACATGCTGGGCAAGATTGCCAGCGCCGGCCAGAACGGCCAGTTCCGCACGCCGCGCCACATCATCCGGCTGATGGTGGAGATGACCGCGCCCACGCCGAAAGACGTGATGTGCGACCCGGCCGCCGGCACCTGCGGCTTCCTGGTGGTGGCCGGTGAGTACCTGCGCGACAAGCACCCCGAGATCTTTCGCGATGCCAAGCTGCGTGAGCACTTCCACCACGGCATGTTCCACGGCTACGACTTCGACAACACCATGCTGCGCATCGGCAGCATGAACCTGGCGCTGCACGGGGTGGACAACCCCGACATCCGCTACAAGGACTCGCTGGCGCAAGACCACGCCGACGACGAAGAGGCCTACACGCTGATCCACGCCAACCCGCCGTTTGCCGGCAGCCTGGACTACGCCAACACCGCCAAAGACTTGCTGGCCATCGTGAAGACCAAGAAGACCGAGCTGCTGTTCCTGGCGCTCTTCATCCGCCTGCTCAAGCCCGGCGGCCGGGCCGCGGTGATCGTGCCCGACGGCGTGCTGTTCGGCAGCAGCAACGCGCACAAGGAACTGCGCCGCCTGATCGTTGAAGACCACAAGCTCGACGCCGTGGTGTCGCTGCCCTCGGGCGTGTTCAAGCCCTACGCGGGCGTGTCCACCGCCATCCTGTTCTTCACCAAGACCAATTCCGGCGGCACCGACAGCGTGTGGTTCTACGACATGCGTGCCGACGGCTGGAGCCTGGACGACAAGCGCCAGCCGTTGCTGGCCGAAGGCCTGCTGGGCGTGAACCCGGCGACGGCCTTGAGCGACGCCGAGCATGCGAAGAACAACCTGCCCGATGTGCTGGGGCGCTGGCGGCAGAAGGACGGGATCGAGCGGCAGCGTGCGCGCACCGACCAGAGCTTTTGCGTGACCAAGGCGGAGATCGCGGGCAATGGCTATGACCTGTCGATCAACCGCTACAAGGAGGTGGTGCACGATGCCGTGGAGCACGATCCCCCGGCGGCGATCCTGGCGCGGCTGGCCGCGTTGGAGCAGACAATACAACGGGGCATGACCGAGCTGGAAACGATGCTGCAAACCCGGGCCGAAACCAGCGAACCCCGACCCTGAAGGAGCATGTGATGCTGAAGATCGTGGTGGACGTGCCCAGCCATTTTTTGGACGCGGCGCACAGTGCGCCGGAAGACTTTGCCCTGGAAGCCAAGCTGGCCATGGCCGCCAAGCTGTTCGAGATGAAGCGGCTCTCGTCCGGCATGGCGGCCAGTTTGATCGGCATGGACAGGCTGACGTTCCTGGCGCAATTGCAGCGTTTCGGCGTGGCCGTGATCGATCTGGCCGCCGACGAAATGGCTGAGGACGTCCGCAATGCCTGAGCCCGGCGGTCGCAGCCTGGTGACCAACACCACGCCCTTGATCGCCCTGACCGCGGCCACTGGTGGGCTGGACGTGCTGCGGTTCTTGTTCGAGCGGGTGGTGGTGCCGCTGGAGGTGGCCGAGGAGCTTCGCGTCGGCGGCCCCAAGGCCTTTGGCGTCGACGTGTTCAGTGCGGCGGCAGACTGGCTGGAGGTGCAAGTGCAACCCGTGGCATTGCAGCCCTTCTTGCACAACTCATTGGACAAAGGCGAGGCGGCGGTGATCCAAACCGCACTGGACTTGCAGCTGCCCCTGGTTTGCATCGACGAGACGGTTGGGCGGCGCATTGCGCGCCTTTGCAACCTGCGTCTGACGGGCTCGATCGGCATCCTGCTGAAGGCCCGCAACGAGGGGTTTGCCGTCGACATTCCGCAGGCCTTGGACCGCATGCGCCGCCAGGGGATCTGGCTGAGTGATCAGGT
>JAABPT010000435.1 GCA_011391855.1 Burkholderiales bacterium | reverse complement strand
GTAATCGCGGTGCTCGGCGATGCGGCCGTCGACGGCCAGCCGCAAGTGCGTGGCGCCGCGGATCACCTGCTCGGCGCCGCTGAAGCGCTTCATGCGGAAGACGAAGTCCCAGCTCAGGAAACACTGGTCGCCCTGCACGATGGCGTCGCGGATGACGAAGTGCGGCGCCTCCAGTGCCTTGAACATATGTTCGAAGATGCGCGTGATGGCGGCCACGCCCTGCACTTCGTTGAAAGGGTCCTTGAAGCGCGCGTCGGGGGTGTAGATCTCGGGCAGGCGCGGCAGGTCGGCGGGCGCCAGACCCTCGAACAGCGTCACGATCCTTTGCACGCGCGGGTCCGGCGGGTTCATGGTCGTCGCGTTCACAGCCCGGTGACGCGGCGCACCGCGCGGAAATACAGGGCGTCGCTCAGGTGGCTCAGCGCCTTCACCCAGCCGGTGAAGCGCTTGGGGAAGTGCATCTGGAATTCACCCCGTTCCCAGCCGGCGATCATGTACCGCGCCGCCTCGTCGGCGCTGATCAGGGCCGGCATGCGGTAGTCGTTCTGCTCGGTGAGCGGCGTTTCCACATAACCCGGGCACACCACCGAGACGCCGATGCCCTGGTCGGTGAGGTCGAAATACAGCGACTCGGCCAGGTTGATGAGTGCCGCCTTGGTGGGGCCGTAGGCCAGTGCCTTGGGCAGGCCGCGGAAGCCGCTCACGCTGCTGACCAGGCTGATGTGGCCGCTCTTCTGGCGCAACAGCGTCGGCAGCACGGCGTCCAGCATGTACAGCGCGCCGACATAGTTCACCTGCTCGTGGCGCAGCGCGTCGTCCAGGTCGAAGGCGGTGGCGCGCATGGGCTTGTAGTAGCCGGCGCAATAGACGGCCAGGTCCAGCCCGCCCCACTCGGCCACGATGCGTTCGCTGGCCGCGCGCATGGCCACGCGGTCGGTGGCGTCCAGCGGCAGGGCCAGGCTGCCGGGATGCTGGATGGCGAACGATTCCAGCGGCAGCGCGCTGCGCGCCGAGACGGCCACGCGCGCGCCGGCGGCGTGCAGCTTGGCGGCGGTGGCGCGGCCGATGCCGGTGGACGCGCCGACGAGCCAGACGCGCCGGCCCTGCCAGCCGGCCAGTTTCGGATTCAGGCTCATCGCGGCGCCGGGTTCTTGTAAAAGGAGAGGGTGACTTCGCCCAGCCGCACGCCGAATTTGCTCATCACCGCCTTGTTGAGCATCACGCGCTCGTCCATCAGGTACATCCAGTCGTCGAACTGCACTTCGTAAACCTTGCCGTCCACCGGCAGGCTGAGCGTGTAGCGCCAGTTCAGCGCGTTGCCGGCGGCCACGCCTTGCGCCACGCCGACCACGTCGTCGGCGCGGCCGCTCCAGCGGCCGCCGCCTTCGTCGGTGAGGCGCCAGACGCGGCGCTCGGTCTTGCCGTCGCTGTAGGTGAAGCGTTCGTCCAGCGTGCCCTGGTTGCCGTTCCAGCTGCCCGTCATCTGCACCACGAAGCGGCGCACGACCTGGCCCGAGCGGTCGGTGAAGAGGCCGTGCGCGACGAGGTCGCCGTTGAAATAGGTCTTCAGGTCGAGCACCGGCGTCTCGGCCGCATAGTCGGCCGGCGTTGGGCCGGCGCAGCCGGTGAGCACGGCCGCGGCCAGCGCGGTGGCAGCCAGGGCCAGGGTGAGGCGTCTTTTCATCGGTCTTCTTCCTTGCGGATCCACAGGGTCCAGAGCAGCGCTGTCGCCGCGAGCTTGAGCGCGCAGGGCAGCAGGCAGTAGGCGATGGTCAGCGCGCGCAGCGCTTCGGCGTCCTGGCTGCCCGGCGCGTAACCGAAGGCGCCGAGCAGCGGCAGCGCGATGCCGGCGGCCAGCGCCAGGTTGAGCTTGGTGGCGAAATTCCACCAGCCGAAATAGGCGCCTTCCAGCCGCTGGTCGTGGCCGGCACGCTGGATGACGCCGGCCAGCAGCGCCCCGGGCAGCGTGAGGTCGGCGCCGAGCGCAATGCCGCTGGCCACGCAGACGGCGGTGTAGGCCAGCACGTCGCCGCTGCCCAGCAGCGCCGCCCAGGCGAAGGTCACGACGGCCAGCACCATGCCGGCCCCCCACGCACGAGCCAGTCCGAACTTCGCCACTGCGCGCACCCACAGCGGCATCGAAAGCGCCCCAGCGGCGAAATAGCTGGCCAGGAACAGCGGTTCGAAGGCGGGGGCCTGCAGGCGGTCGCGGATGAAGAACAGCACCAGCGTGGCCGGCACCGCGCTGGCCACACCGTTGACCAGGAAGATGGCCAGCAGGCGGCGGAAAGCCGGTGTGGCCAGCGGCGCCACGAGATCCGACGCGCCCGCCACGCGGGCGTGGAAGACCGGTTGCGGCGCGCGCGCCAGCAGCGCCAGCGCCGCCGCCAAGGCGACGGCGAAAACCACGCTGGCCACCGACAGCCCGGCCACCGACGGCAGCACACTGGCCACCAACACGCCCAGCAGTGCCAAACCTTCGCGCCACGAGACGATGCGCGCGCGCTGGTCCTCGCCGCCGCCCAGACGCGCGCCCCAGGCCTGGTGGATGACCGACAGCACGCTGTAGCTGAGGTAGGTCACGGCCAGCAGCGCCGCGCACCACACCAGCAGCGCCGTGGTGCCTTCAACGGCGGGGAAGAAGAGACCGCGAAAACCCGCGGCCAACACCAGCGCGGCGGCCAGCGCCACGCCCAGCACACGTTTCACCGAATGCGCGAACCAGCCGTCAACGAGGCGGCCGATCCAGGGGTCGGCCACGGCATCCAGCAGCCGCGCGAACAGCAGCAGCGCACCCAGCGTGGCCAGCGGGATGCCGAATTCGCTGGCGTAGTGGTTGGGCAGGATCACATACAGCGGCAGCGCCACGAAGGCCAGCGGCAGGCCCAGGCCACCGTAGCTCAGGCCCTGCGCCCAGCCGCCCTGCCAGCCCCGCGGGGCGGCCAGCGCCGTCATCGTGCGCCCGGCCCGAGCAGCGCCTCGCGCAAGGCCGGCTCCGAGGTGCGCGGCGACAGCCAGATGCCGAAGAACAGGCGCGCGAAGTCGGCGTCGAGCACTTCGCCCCGCAAGCGGCCGTTGACGAAGAAGCGTGCGCCCGTGCCCGGCCGGTGAACGCCGGTGATGCGGTCGCCGGCAGTGACGTCGGGAAAGAGGCGCGCCATCTCGGCCAGCCAGCGCGCGCCGGTATCGGCGGCGATCTCGGCCTGGCGTTCCATTTCCTTCAGCGAGCGTTCGGCGATTGCAGTGCCTCGCAGCTCGCGGGCATATTCGAGCTCAAGCGCGAGCGGCAGCGTGGGCCAGGTCGTCGCCGACGCCGGTTCGCCGGCCCACAGCCGCACGTCGTAGACGCGCAGGCCGAAGAAGCGCATCTGGCCCTCACCTTGCGCACGCGCCCCGGGCAGTTCGGCCGCCACTTCCGGCGGAGGCGCCACGCGCGCCCACGCGCCGCCTGCCGGCAACAGTGCGGCGGCGATCAACAGGCGGCGGCGCGTGAGAGGCTTCATGCCGGCCGCCGCAGCGTGAACTGCATGACGTTGGTATTGCCGGTGTCGAAGGCCGCCTCGCAGTACGCCAGGTAGAACTCCCAGATGCGCATGAAGCGGGTGTCGAAGCCCAGCTTGCGCACCTGCGGGTCGCGCGCCAGGAAGGCCACGCGCCAGCGGCGCAGCGTCTCGGCATAGTCGGCGCCAAAGGCCAGTTCGTTCACGACCTCCAGGCCCGCCTTGCGCGCCTCGCTGCGGAAGGCCTGCGGGCTGGGCAGCAGGCCGCCCGGGAAGATGTATTGCTGGATGAAGTCGGTGGACCGCGTGTAGCGCTCGAACAGGTCGTCGCGGATGGTGATGGTCTGGATGCAGGCGCGCCCGCCGGGCTTCAGCCGGCCGCGCAGCGTAGCGAAGAAGCTGTCCCAGTATTCGCGGCCCACGGCTTCGAACATCTCGATCGACGCGATGGCGTCGAAGGGTTCGTCGGTGATATCGCGGTAGTCCTGCAGCCGCAGGTCGCTTTGCCCGGCCAGGCCGTGGCGGCGCAGCCGCTCGGTGGCAAATTCGAGCTGCTCGGTGGACAGGGTGACGCCGGTGACAAGAGCGCCGAATTCACCCGCCGCGGCTTCGGCCAGCGCGCCCCAGCCGCAGCCGATCTCCAGCAGCCGCTCGCCCGGCTTGACCTCGACCTCGCGCAGCGCGCGCCGCACCTTGGCCAGTTGCGCGTCGGCCATCGGGCGCTCGAAATCGCCTTCGAACAGCGCGCTCGAATAGTTCATCGTCTCGTCCAGCCACAGGCGGTAGAACGGGTTGCCGATGTCGTAGTGGGCGTGGATATTCTTGCGGCTGCCGTGGCGCGAATTGCGGTTCAGCAGGTGCTTGATGCGGTAGGCCAGGCGCCCCCACCAGGTGCCGTAGATGACCGACTCGAAGGACTCGCGGTTGGCGATGAAGAGCTTGAGCAGCGCCACCAGGTCGGGGCTGTGCCAGCTGCCTTCGATGAAGCGCTCGGCAAAGCCGATGTCGCCGCTCTTCAGCGCCGCTGCGCACACGCTCCAGTCGTGCAGGCTCAAGGCCGCGCGTGGCTCGCCGCCGTTGCCGAAGTGGGCCATGCTGCCGTCGGGCAACTGCACGTCGAGCGTGCCTACGCGCAACTGCCGCAGCAGCCGGAAGAGGGCGCGCGCGGCGGCGGGGGCGGTCTCGGGCAGGGCGATCGGGGAAGTGGCGGAGATCGTCATGGCAATGTCGTGGAGCGGGTAAAGGTCAGCGGGTAAAGGTCAGCGGGTGAAGTTCAACGGGTGAAGGTCAACGGCTGATGAAGGCCTGCGGAGGCTGCGGCTTGCCTTGAAAAGGCACGCGCTTGAGCCACAGCCGCAGGGCCTGCCAGTGGATGCGGCCGATGACGCCCAGCGTCATCATCGGCATGCCGAAGAAGGCGGCGCGCACGCTCTTTGCCGTGAGCGGCTGCAGTTCGCCCGACACGCTGGTCTGCAGCAGTGCGCCGGCGTCGTCGTCGTGGTCGATGCGCGCCACCGTGCGGGCGGCGGTGCGCATGAAGCGGAAGCGGTACTGCCCCTGCACCTGGCAGAAGGGCGAGACGTGGAAGACCTTGCGCGCCACGAGTTCGCGGCCGAAGCCGAGTTCGGGGCCGGCCAGCAGGTAGCAGTGGCGTTCGCCGAAGGTATTGTTGACCTCGGCCACCACGGCGGCCAGGCTGCCGTCGGCGCGGTGGCAGTACCAGAAGCTCACCGGCTTGAAGACGTAGCCGAAGACGCGTGGATAGGTGTGCAGCCAGACCTCGCCGGTGGCGTCGTGCACGCCTTCGGCGGCGAGCAGCTCGTCCAGCCAGGCCAACGCATCTTCGCGGCCGTCGCCGTGGTCGCGGTCGTGGAAGCTCATGAGGCCGAAGCGGTTGCGGCGCAGCGAAGCTTCAGGCGCTGCTTGCAGCGAACGCATTGGCAGCATCAGAAAATAGGTGGGGTAGGCGAAGGCGTGCTCGGTCGGGCGCAGCCGGCGGTGGCGCACGGTGCCGATGCCCAGCAGCGGGGCGTCCAGCAGCCCGCAACCGGGCAAAGGCGTGGGCACGGCGCCGTGATCGGCCTGCAGCGGTTCCGAGGCCGTCATGCCGCCGCCAGCACAGGGTCTTGCGCCCGCCACTGCTCGCGCAGACGCTGCACCACGTCCAGCGCCGAACTCAGGCCGTCTTCGTGAAAGCCATAGCGCGCCCAGGCGCCGCAGAACCACAGGTGCGAACGGCCTTGCAGCGCCGGCAACTGCTGCTGGGCGCGGATGGCTGCCAGGTCGAAGACGGGGTGGCTGTAGTCGTAGCTGCCGATCACCTGCGCCGGGTCGATGGGCCGCGCCGGATCGGGGTTCAGCGACACCAGCACCGGTTGCTGCCAGGGCAGCGGCTGCAGCCGGTTGATGAGGTAGTGCAGGCACACGGTGGCCTGCTCGCGC
This sequence comes from Burkholderiales bacterium, assembly GCA_011391855.1. Lineage (GTDB taxonomy): Bacteria > Pseudomonadota > Gammaproteobacteria > Burkholderiales > Burkholderiaceae_C > Rubrivivax. The sequence continues at coordinate 9,231 of JAABPT010000435.1, read as the reverse complement.
CCGGTGTCGGCCGCGCGTGCGTAATTCCAGGCCGCCCAGGCCAGGCGGCGCCGCGGCAGCACCGAAACGTCGGTGTGCAGCACGGCGCGGTTGGGGTGGTAGCGGATGGCGCCGAGCACGGCGCGCTCCTCGGGCGTGGCGTCGTCCAGCAGCGCCAGGCTCTGGTCGCTGTGGCAGGCCAGCACCACGTCGTCGAATCGTTCGGCGCCGGCGGCGGTGGCCACCATCACGCCGCCGCGGCCGTCACCCGGCGGCAGCCGCTTGACGCCACGCACGGGAGTGTTCAGCCGCGCGTCGGGAATGCCCTGCAGCAGCTTGGCCACATAGTGCTTTGCGCCGCCGCGCACGGTGTGCCACTGTGGCCGGTCGGCCACCTGGATCAGCCCGTGGTTGTGGCAGAAGCGGATCATGGTGGCGATGGGAAAGCGCAGCATCTGGTCGGTGGGGCAGGACCAGATGCAACCGATCATGGGCAGGAAATACCAGTCGCGGAAGTTCGCGCCGAAGCCTTCGCGGTCCAGGAAGTCCCCGATGGGTTCGGCCAGCTCGGTCTCGGCACCGCGTTCGGCCAGCGCCGTGGCGAGCTTGTTGAAGCGCACGATCTCGGCCAGCATGCGCAGGAAGCGCGGGCGCAACAGGTTGCTGCGCTGCGCGAAGACGGTGTTGAGGTCGCTGCCGCTCCATTCGAGACCGGCTTCGTGCACCTGGACCGAGAACGACATGTCCGAAGCCGCGGTCTCCACCTGCTGCTCTTCGAACAGCCGCACCAGGTTCGGGTAGGTGCGGTGGTTGAAGACCAGGAACCCGGTGTCCACGCCATGGGTCACGGGGCCACCGGGGCCGGGCAGCGTGACGTCCACCGTGTGCGTGTGGCCACCGAAATAGTCACCAGCCTCGAACAGCGTGACCCGCGCTTCACCCGCCAGCGCATGCGCGGCAGCCAAGCCCGAGATGCCCGAGCCGATGACGGCCACGCGCCTCATCGTGCACCCCGCAGGAACGAAAGAGGGGTGCCGCGGCGGGCGGCACCCCTGGGTGGAAAGACTGTCGTGCAGCGCCCCGGAGCGAACGAGGGAGGGAGGGAGGAGGAGGAGAACCGCTCAGGGATTTCGGCCAGCAGAACTGGACGGCTGCACGACAGAGAAAACATTTCGGGGCGCTCTTTCGAGACCGCCTCACATGCCGCTGTGACCGGCTCGGCTCGGCGAAGTTCCGACACCACGCCAGGGATTGCGTAAAGAACTTTGTCTGCGGCGGCGGGAAGGAACGGTCTCATCGAGGTCGGGTCCGTGGGAAGTGAGGGGGGAAGCGGAACGGAGCGTGTGGAAACTGACAGCGAACGGTAGACGGGTCGGTCATGTTACGACTCGATAGTAACCAAACCACTGGCGATGCCAAACGAAGCCCTTGTTAAGGACAAGGTTTTTACCAATCCAATCCCAGATTCAACCTTGTCTTGTTCAAGCATGTCGTTGTGACCTACATTCCCCAGCAAACGGCATTGTGTCGTCTTTTTGTCCAGGACAAAAGATCTTGACCACCGACTTCAGGCCTTCGCTCTCGCGCCGGCTCCCGAGCAGGGGTGCAGACCAGGCGGCACGGCAATGAACGACCGCCCACGCTTGGCCGCCGTCACCTTGTCGATCGCCGCCGTCGAGCGCGATACGGGCCTGAGCAAGGACACGCTGCGGGTCTGGGAGCGCCGCTACGGCTTCCCGGCGCCACGACGCGACAGCACGGGCGAACGCGCCTATACGCTGGACGACGTGGAGAAGCTGCGCATGGTGAAGCGGCTGCTGGACGCCGGCCACCGGCCCGGCCGCGTCGTGCCGCTGGAGCTGCAGGCGCTGCAACTGCTCAGCAACCAGACGCTGGCCAGGCCCGCGCACCTGGCCGGCGCAGCCTCGCCGCCCACCGATCTGCGCCCCTGCCTCGAGTGCATCCGCGGCCACCATGTCGGCCGGCTGCGCAGCGAACTCGTGCGCGCCCTGTCGCGTCTGGGGGTGGGGAGTTTCGTGCTCGAACTCGTGGCGCCGCTCAACACCGCCGTGGGCGACGCCTGGCTGCGCGGCCAGATGGAGGTGTTCGAAGAGCACGCCTACACCGAGGTCATGCAGGGGGTGCTGCGCCAGGCCATTGCCGGGATTCCCCCGCCCGCCGGGGACGGCGCTCCCTGTGTGCTGCTGACCACCTTTCCAGGCGAGCCGCACGGCCTGGGCCTGCTCATGGCCGAGGCGCTGCTGGCGCTGGAGGGTTGCCGCTGCGTCGGTTTGGGCGTGCAGACGCCGCCGTGGGACATCGTGCTGGCGGCTGGCGCCTACCGGGCCGATATCGTGGCGCTCGGCTTCACGGGCTGCCTGAACCCCAATCGCGTCGTCGAAAGCCTGGCCGAGCTGCGCAGCAAGCTGCCGCCGGCGGTGGCCTTGTGGGCGGGCGGCAGCGCGCCGGTGCTGGTGCGGCGTGCCGTGCCGGGCGTGCTGCCACTGGCTTCGCTGCACGAACTGCCCGCCGCGCTGCGCCGCTGGCGTGAAGGGGCCACCCCGCAGCCGCAGGCGGCACGGCTGCCGCTTGCCTAGAATTGAGGGCTAACTGGGGGCCACCGCCATGCTCTACCCCGAACTGTTCAAGCAACTCGAAGCCGTGCGCTGGAATATGGACACGGACATTCCGTGGGCCAGTTTCCAGCCCGACCAGCTCAGCGAAGAGCAGGCGCAGACCATCAAGATGAATGCCATCACCGAGTGGGCGGCGCTGCCGGCCACCGAGATGTTCCTGCGCGACAACCGTGATGACAGCGACTTCAGCGCCTTCATGAGTGTGTGGTTCTTCGAAGAGCAGAAGCACTCGCTGGTGCTGATGGAATACCTGCGCCGTTTCCGGCCCGACCTGGTGCCCACCGAAGAGGAACTGCACGCCGTGCGCTTCGAATTCGACCCCGCGCCGGCGCTGGAAACTCTGATGCTGCACTTCTGCGGCGAGATCCGCCTCAACCACTGGTACCGGCGCGCCGCCGAGTGGCACACCGAACCCGTCATCAAGACCATCTACGAAACCCTGGCGCGCGACGAGGCCCGCCACGGCGGCGCCTACCTGCGCTACATGAAGCGTGCGCTGGTCAAGTTCGGCGACGAGGCGCGCGCCGCCTTCGCCAAGGTCGGCGTGCTGATGGCCAGCGCGCGCCGCACGGCGCAGGCGCTGCACCCGACCAACCTGCATGTCAACGTGCAGCTGTTCCCGCGCGACACCATCCAGAGCCGGCTGCCCGACCCGGAGTGGCTGGAAGAGTGGCTGGACAAGCAGATCCAGTTCGACAGCGTGTGGGAGAACAAGGTCGTCGAACGCATCCTGCACAACATGAGCCTGCTCATGGAGCGCAGCTTCGCCAGCGTGCAGGAACTCAACCGCTACCGCAAGGAAGTGGGCGCCTCGCTGGCGGCGGCGCAGGCGCGGCCGCAGCCCGGCTGAAGTCGACCGGAGCCGCAGTCGCCGCAGCTAACGGCGGCGCGCCAGCTTCGGGTCCATCAGGTCGCGCAGCCCGTCGCCCATGAGATTGAGCCCCAGCACGCTCAGCATGATGGCCACACCCGGGTACACCGCCAGGAGCGGCGCCTGGAACATCTGCGTCTGCGCCTCGTTGAGCATGCGGCCCCAGCTCGGCTGCGGCGGCTGCGTGCCCAGGCCCAGGTAGCTCAGCGCCGCCTCGGCCAGGATGGCGGTGGCGAACGAGATCGTGGCCTGCACGATCAACTGGTTGGCAATATTCGGCAGCACGTGGTCCAGCGTGATCGCCAGCGGCCCCTTGCCTGCCGCACGCGCGGCCGTCACGTAGTCGCGTGCCCACACCGCATTGGCCGCGCCGCGCGTGATGCGCGCGAAGACCGGGATGTTGAAGATGCCGATGGCCACGATGCTCATCACCAGTCCGGGCCCGTAGATGGCGGTGAGCATGATCGCGCTCAGCAGCGCCGGGAAAGCGAAGGTGAAGTCGCTGGCGCGCATGATCAGCTCCTCGACCCAGCCGCGCCGCGCCGAAGCGATGCAGCCCAGCAGCACGCCGAGCCCCAAGCCGATGCCCACCGCGACGACGCCGACCACGATGCTGTTCTGCGCGCCGACGAGCAGTTGCGAGGCGATGTCCCGCCCCAGGCTGTCGGTGCCCAGCCAGTGCGCGGCACTCGGCCCCTGAAGTTTGTTCGGGATATCGATCTCGGCCGGCGGGTAGGGGGCCCAGAAGAGCGAGAGCAGCGCCGCCGCGGCCAGCAGCGCCGTCAGCAGGCCGCCGGCGGCAAAGCTCGAGTGGCGCAGCGCGCGCTGCCAGAAACCCGTCATGACGCACCCGTCATGAAGGGCACCTCAGGCCACGCGCAGCCGCGGGTCGACCCACGCGTACAGCAGATCGACGACGAAATTCACCACCACCACCACGCCGGCCAGCAGCATGACCACGTCGCGCACCACCACCAGGTCGCGGTTGCTGATGGCCTGGAAGACGAGCCGCCCCACACCCGGCAGCACGAAGACGTTCTCCACCACGATGGTGCCGGTGATCAGGTTGGCGAATTGCAGCCCGGCCACCGTCAGCACCGGGATCATGGCGTTGCGCAGTACGTGGCGCCACAGCGCCTGGCGCCGGGTCAGGCCCTTGGCGCGCGCGGTGCGCACGAAATCCTCGCGCATCACCTCCAGCACCGCCGAGCGCGTGACACGGGCCAGGATCGCCGCCTGCACCAGCGCCAGCGCAATGGCCGGCAGCACCAGCGCCTTCAGTGCTTCGCCCAGGCTGACCACGGTGAAGGCGCCGCTGTCCTCGTCGGCCCAGCCCGGAAAGCCGCCGGCGCTGACCCACTGCAGGTGCACCGCGAAAAGCAGGATGAGCAGGATCGCGAACCAGAAATTCGGGATCGCGATGCCCAGCTGGCTGGCCGCCATCACGCCCACGTCGCCCAGCTTGTTGTGGTGCGACGCGGCATACAGGCCCAACGCCAGCGCCAGCACCACCGTCAGTCCCATGGCCAGCAGCGCCAGCGGCAGCGTCACCTGCAGCCGCTCGTCGATCAGCTCGGCGGTGGGTGTGTCGTAGCTGGTGCTCAGGCCCGTCTCGCCGCGCAGCAGGCCGCCCACCCAGTCGGCATAACGCTGCAGCGGCGGCCGGTCCAGGCCGAGCCTGGCTTCCAGCGCGGCCAGCGATTCGGGCGTGGCGGTGTCGCCCAGGATGAGCTCGGCCGCATTGCCGGGCAGCATCTCCAGCACCACGAAGACCACCGCCGACGCCACGGCGAGCGTGGCCAGGAAGGTGGCGAAGCGCTTGAGCAGGAAGACCGGCATCGGCGCCGATGATGCCTCACGGTGGGGACCGTCCAACGCCGCCGGCCGACGACTTCCACCCCGTTCGAGCCAGCACGAAGCGCACGATCGCGTCCACCGCCAGCCCGGCCTCGGGCACGAAGGATGCGATCTGGAAGGCCTGCACCTTGCCCGGCCACGGTTCCACCTCCGCGTCCACGCCCACCGCATGCCTGCAGTGGCCCAGCGCCCACTATCATCTGTCGAGCCCTGGCCGCCTGGAGGTGCCCGACGATGAGCGCGATCCCGTTCGACACCACCGCTCTGTTCATTGCCGGCCGCTGGCAGGCGGCGGCTGCGGGCAGCAGTTTGCCGCTCATCAACCCGTCCGACGGCACGCTGCTGGCACGCATTGCGCGCGGCCAGGCGGCCGACGTGGACGCCGCCGTGGCCGCCGCGCAGGCGGCGCTGGAAGGTGAATGGGGCGCGCTCACCGCCGCCGAGCGCGGCCGGCTGCTGCTGAAGACGAGCGCGCTCGTGCTGGCGCAGGCCGACGAACTGGCGCGTCTGGAGGCGCTGGACGTCGGCAAGCCGCTCAAGCAGGGCCGGGCCGATGCCGTGGCGCTGGCGCGCTACCTGGAGTTCTACGGCGGCGCCGCCGACAAGGTGCACGGCGAGACGATCCCCTTCGCCAACGGCTACACCGCATTCACGCTGCGCGAGCCGCACGGCGTCACCGCGCACATCGTGCCCTGGAACTACCCCATGCAGATCATCGGCCGCAGCGTCGGTGCGGCGCTGGCCATGGGCAATGCCTGCGTGCTCAAACCCGCCGAGGAAGCCTGCCTCACCGCGCTGGCCTTCGCGCGCATCGCCGAAGCGGCGGGCCTGCCGCCCGGCGCGCTGAATGTCGTGCCCGGACTGGGCGAAGAAGCCGGCGCGGCGCTGGCGTCACACCCTGGTGTGCGTCACATCTCGTTCACCGGCTCGGTGGCCGTGGGCGCACTGATCCAGGCTGCGGCAGCGAAGAACGCCGTGCCAGTGACGCTGGAACTCGGCGGCAAGAGCCCGCAGCTGGTCTTCGCCGACGCCGACCTGGATGCCGCCCTGCCCTTCCTGGTCAACGCCGGCATCCAGAACGCCGGGCAGACCTGCTCGGCAGCGTCGCGCATCCTCGTGCAGCGCACGGTGTTCGACACCGTGATGCAGCGCATGGCCGAGCGCTACAGATCGCTGCGCGTGGGCCCGGCGCTGGACGACCCCGACGTGGGCCCCGTCATCTCGCGACGGCAGCAGGAAATCATCGAAGGCTACCTGGCCCTGGCGCACGACAGCGGCCTGCAAATTGCCGCGCAGGCGCCACTGCCGCCCGCGCTGCCACCCGGCGGTTGCTGGGTGCGGCCGACGCTGGTGGCCGACGTGAACCCTGCGCACCGGCTGGCCCAGGAAGAGATCTTCGGTCCCGTGCAGGCGCTGATTCCCTTCGACGACGAGGCCGACGCGCTGGCCATCGCCAACGGCACGCCCTACGGCCTGGTGGCCGGCGTGTGGACACGCGACGGCAGCCGCGCGCTGCGCGTGGCGCGGCGGCTGCAATGCGGCCAGGTCTTCGTCAACAACTACGGCGCCGGTGGCGGTATCGAACTGCCCTTTGGCGGCGTCAAGCACTCGGGCCACGGCCGCGAGAAGGGTTTCGAGGCGCTGTACGGCTTCTCTTCACTGAAGACCGTGGCCATCAAGCACGACTGATCGGGGGCGGCGCGCAGGCGCCTGCAAGCCCAGGCTGCAGAGATCGAGCGGCCGGCGCGGGGCCGTTTACTCCTCGCGCTCGTGGCGATCGGCCGCTGCAAACAAGTCGTCGGCAAAGCGGGGGTCGGTCTGCCGAACGGTCGTCGCCCAGGTTCTCAGCTTCCCGGCCTCGCGAGTGCGATCGCGTGGTGTGTACGCCTGGGCAGGGGCTGCGTTGCGATGTGGGAAGGCCGCCTTGAGCCACCTGCCCATGGGGGATGGGCGGGCGCGAACGGTGCTGCTGGCCAGCCTTTCGGCGGCCGAGTCGGTGTAGATCATGGGTACTCCAAAGGCGCGCCGCCATCGCGGCGCACTGGCAGGCAGGCAAGCAGGCTGGCAGGAGGGCCAGTCCTGGAGGCGCGTGTCAGACGCGCGGGCTGTCGGCTCGAATGGCGTCGCGCAGCGCCTGCGCGAATTCGGGGCGGTCCGCGTGCAACTGCGCCAACCGCTGCAGTTCGCGCTGGGCACGCGCTCGACCGGTCGCCTCCAGCTCGCGCCAGACCACTCGACCGGCGTGCGCCAGCCTGTCCGACAGACCTTGTGACCAGGCGGCACCTCGGGGCTGGGCCAGCGATGATGGGAAATGAACCTTGACGGATTGCACGGACATGAGAAACCTCTTCGTTGCTGCCGGGACTGATGGTCCCGTCGAGACACAGATTAGGGTTTATACCTAGAATTAGCCAATTCAGATTCGGAATCCAGCCATTTCGGCCGCGAATGACCCACCGGGCGGACAAGCCCAACCCTGCCCATGAACTTCCGCACTCTCGACCTCAACCTCCTGCGGGTCTTCGACGTGGTGATGACCGAGCGCAGCGTCACCCGCGCCGCGGAGCGCCTGGCCATGACTCAGCCCGCGGTGAGCAACGCGCTGCGCCGGTTGCGCGAAGCGACAGGCCAGGATTTGTTCACCCCCACGCCCACCGGTGTCACGCCGACGCGGCAGGCCCAGGCCCTGTGGCCCAGCGTGCGCGCCGCGCTCGGCGGGCTGCGCGAGGTCTTCGAGCCGCAGGACTTCGACCCCCGGCGCGACGCGCACAGCTTCACGCTGGCCATGGCCGACGCCACCGCCGCCGTCATCGTGCCGCCGCTCGTTCGCACGCTGGACGCCGGGCTGGCGTTGGCCGACCTGCGCTTCGTGCCGCTGGCTTCGCGCGACCCGCGGGTGCTGCTCGAGCACGGTGAAGCCGACCTGGCACTCGGTTTCTTTCCCGAACTGCCCGCTGCGATCGCCGCCGAGGGCGACGGCAGTTCGATGCAGCTCGAGCACGTGTGGAGCTGCGAATATGTGTGCGTGATGCGCCACGACCACCCCTTGGCGGCACAGCGCACGCTCACGCTGGATGCGTTCTGCGCGGCCAAGCACCTGCGGGTCAGCTTTGCCGGCAGGCCGCGTGGCTTCGTCGACGACGCGCTGCAGCGCCTGGGCCGCGCGCGCCAGGTCATGATCACCGTCAACCAGTTCCACAGCGCGGGCTGTGTCGTACGGCAGTCCGACCTGCTGACGGTGTTGCCACGCAGTTTCGTGCCGGCCACCGGGTTTGCGTCGGAGCTCACCTGCCGGACGCTGCCTTTCAAGATGCCGGGGATCGACGTGACGCTGCTGTGGCATCGACGCCACGACCGCGACGCGGCGCAACGCTGGCTGCGCGATACGCTGCGGCAGGCGGCCGTTGAGATGGCGCGGGCCACCGCGCTGGCGAATGCGGTCCGGCTGGCCGATCGAGGCGACTCGGCGCCGCACCCGTGACATCGACCGCGGCCATCGCGGCCGTCACTGCGGTCGCTGCCGTCGCTGCCGTCGCGCCCTGACCGGCCGGCCCTCGACGGTCGTCTTTGGGTTGGGTCAGGCGGCGCCGGCGCCAGCGCTCGGGTTCGGGCCGGCCGGCACCAGCCGGTACCAGGCCACGCCGTCGGTGTCGACGCTGCACACCGCTTCGCCACGCTGCACCAGGTAGCTCAGGCAGGCCAGGCTCTCCCCCGTGGCCATGCCCAGCAGCGGCATGTCGCCGTCGCCAATGGGGCGCGCGAACAGGGCCGCGAAGACATCGATGGCGCGCCGGGGCTCGTGCAGCGCGCGGCGCAGCCGGTCCAGCGCGCGCTGCTGGCCGCCGGCCAGGGCGTCGATGCGTGCATGCAGGCCGCGGAAACATTCGT
>JAABPT010000434.1 GCA_011391855.1 Burkholderiales bacterium | reverse complement strand
ACTTCCAGGTTCTGCCGCCGCAGTGCGTCTTCCACGTCCTGCACCGTGAGCTTGTAGGCGGCCAGGCGGTCGGGGTCGACCCAGATGCGCATGGCATAGCGGCGGTCGCCGCCGATCTGCACGTCGGCGACGCCGGGTATGGTCTGCAGCCGCGGCTTGACGACGCGGTTGATGAGGTCGGTGAGCTCCAGCGGGCCCATCGTCTCGCTGGTGTAGGCCAGCCAGATGGTGGGCGTGGCGTCGGCCTCGACCTTGGAGATCACCGGCTCGTCGGCGGCCTCGGGCAGGCGGCCGCGCACGCGTGCCACGCGGTCGCGCACCTCGGCCGCGGCGGTGTCGGGGTCCTTGCTGAGCTTGAAGCGCACCGTGATCTGGCTGCTCTCGGTGCGCGAGACCGAGGTGATGATATCCACGCCGTCGATGCCGGCGATGGAGTCCTCCAGCGGCTTGGTGACCTGCGACTCGATGACTTCCGACGAAGCGCCGGTGAGCCGCGTGTTGACGTTGACCAGCGGCTCGTCGATGCGCGGATATTCGCGCAGGCTGAGCTGGTTGAACGAGACGAGGCCGATCAGGATCAGCAGCAGCGACATCACGCTGGCCAACACCGGGCGGCGGATAGAGGTCTCGGAGAGCTTCATGGTCGTCCCTGGCGTGGCGCGCGGCTTTGCGGGCTCAAGGTTGCGCCGGTCGCGCGGCCGAAGCCGCACCGGGCTTGGCGGCAGCACCCGCAGGACCGCCGGGTTGGGCACCACCGCCGGGCTTGGAGATATCGATCACGCGCACCGGCAGGCTGTCGCTGCGCAGCAACCGCGTCTGGCCGGCGGTGGCGACCACGTCGCCGGCCTGCAGCCCCTCGACGATTTCGACCTTGCCCGGCAGGCGCAGCCCGATCTTCGCTTCCAGCCGCTGCGACACCTTCTGTCCCTCGGGGCCGTCGACGACCTTGAAGACGAATTGCTGGGCGCCCAGCGGCACCAGGGCTTCCTCGGGTACCACGACGGCGCCTTCGCGCACCGAGAAGATCACGCGCGGCCGCGCGAACATGCCCGGCTTGAGCAGCGCTCCGGGGTTGTCCACCTGCGCCAGCACCTGCAGCGCGCGGCCGTTGGCGTCGACTTGCGAGTCCACGGCCCGCACGCGGCCTTTGAAACTGCGGCCCGGCAGCGCATCCACAGCCACTTCCACCGGCTGCCCGACGCGCAGCCGGTCGATATACCGCTCGGGCACCGCGAACTGCACCGTCAGCGCCGTCAGGTCCTCGATATTGACGATGTCGGCACCGTCCTTGACATAGTCGCCCATGTCGACCTGCTTCAGCCCGGCCGTGCCGTCGAAGGGCGCCAGCACGCGCATGCGCGCCAACTGCGCCTGCGCCAGCGCCACCTGCGCTTCGGCCACCTGCAGGCTGGCGCCATTCTGGTCGACGGCACTCTGGCTGACGAAATTCTGCGCCAGCAGTTCGCGGCTGCGCTGCAGGTTCGTGCGCGCAATGCTGGCCTGGGCCTCGGCCTGTTGCAGCTGGGCCCGCTGCAAGGTGTCGTCCAGCTGCACCAGCAACTGGCCCCGCCGCACGCGCTGGCCCTCGGAGAAGCCCAGCCGCGCGATGCGGCCGCTGACCTCGGGACGCAGCATCACGCCCTGGCTCGACTTCAGCGACCCCACGGCCTGCACGTCGTCGGTGAGCGTCACGACCTCGGCCCGCGCCACCTCCACACCGACGGGACCGCCGGGTCCGCCTGGCCGTCCGGCCGCACCGCCCGTGCCCGGGGCGCCGCCGGCCGGCCTGGCGCCCGGCGCACCGGCCACCGGGACGGGCCCCGTGGGCTGGTTTTGCCACCACCACGCTGCAGCACCAGCCAGTCCGATACCGACGACGGCCACTGCCGAATAGATCTTTTTCAAGGGCAAGTCTCGCGGCGACGGGAAACCTTGGACTTTAGCGATCCCGGGCCAAGGCTGCTGCGCTGGGGTTGAAGCGACAGCGCCGGGCGCGCGCTTCAGCCCAGCACCGAATCGACGCCGCGGTTGGCCAGCCGGTCGGCGCGCTCGTTGCCCGGGTCGCCCGAGTGGCCCTTGACCCAGCGCCAGTGCACGTCGTGCGCGGCATTCAGCTCGTCGAGCCGCTGCCACAGTTCCACGTTCTTCACCGGCTGCTTGCTCGCGGTCTTCCAGCCACGTGCCTTCCAGTTGTGGATCCAGCTCGTGATGCCGTCTTTCACATAGGCGCTGTCGGTGTAGATGGTGACCTTGCAGTGCCGCTTCAGCGAGGCCAGCGCCTCGATCACCGCGGTCAGCTCCATGCGGTTGTTGGTGGTGAGCTTGTCGCCGCCGAACAATTCCTTCTCGCGCTCGCCGCTCTTCAGCCACGCGCCCCAGCCGCCGGGACCGGGGTTGCCACGGCAGGCGCCGTCGGCATAGATGACGACAGGCGTGGCTTCGCTCATCAGGTCTCCAGTTCGGCCTCGGCCCGCGCGGGCTCGCGCCGGCGGTTGGCCACCACGGCCGAGGCCGCATTCGCCTTGCGCTTCTCGTTGCGCAACAGCCCCACCAGGCGCATGCCGCGCACGCGTTTCACCGCCACCAGAAAATACACCGCGCCCAACACCGGCCACCAGCGGTCGCCCACGCGGTCCATCCAGGCAAAGCGCTGCAGCCACTGTTCGCTGCTCACTGGCGGCCGCCAGCAGCCGAAGCGCCCGGCCTCGACCTCGAAGCTCAGCAACCGCAACCAGTCGCGCAGCCGCCAGTAGCCGATGAATTCGCCGGAGCGCGGCAGGTACAGGTTCTGCTCGCGGCCGAAGCCCAGCCCGCGCCGCAGGTGGCCGGCGCGCTGGCGCAGTCCCCACAGGCTGGCCGGGTTGAAGCCGGCGATGACGACACGGCCCTCGGGCACCAGCACGCGCTCCACCTCGCGCAGCGTCTGGTGCGGGTCGCGCGACAGTTCCAGCGCGTGGGGCAGCACCACCAGGTCGATGCTGGCATTCGGAAAAGGCAGCGCCTCGAAGTCGCAGTGCAGGCTGATCGGCTCGTGCGCCGACAACGTGGTGATCATCGAATCCAGCGGCGGCGGCAGCGGCAGCGCCTCGGGCACCAGCAGCGAGTCGCTGGCCACCCAGCGGTGCGGCATGCGATTGGCGCGCAGGCCGTCGAGTTCGGGCAGGCCCAGCTGCACCGCGTGAAACCCGAAGGCGTCGGTCACCGCGTGGTCGAGCCGGTCCTGTTCCCAGGCCAGCACATGACGGCCCGGCGCGGTGCGCAGCCAGGACCCCATCTCTATAATCGACTCGTCTCTCGTCATGATGAACCTGATCGCCCTGCCCGCCTTCGCCGACAACTACATCTGGATGCTTCACGACGGCGCGCAAGCCGTGGTGGTGGATCCGGGCGATGAGGCACCCGTGCGTGCCGCTCTCGACGCCCACGGCCTGACGCTGGCGGGGATTCTAGTGACGCACCACCATCCGGACCATGTCGCCGGCATAGACGCGTTGCGGCCGCTCTTGCACGGACCTGTCTACGGCCCGGCGCGCGAAAAGATCCCCGGCCCGTTCACGCCGCTGCAAGACGGTGCTGCCGTCGAAGTGCTCGGCCTGCGCTTCAAGGTGCTCGACGTGCCGGGCCACACCGCCGGGCATATCGCCTACCTGCAGCAGGGCGATGCCACGCCGGGCCTCGCTGCACCGATCCTCTTCTGTGGCGACACGCTCTTTTCCGCCGGCTGCGGCCGCCTGTTCGAAGGCACGCCGGCACAGATGTTCGACTCGCTGCAGCGGCTGGCGGCGCTGCCGGCCCAGACCCAGGTCTGCTGCACGCACGAATACACGCTGTCCAACCTGCGTTTCGCCGCGGCCGTGGAGCCCGGCAATGCGGATCGCGCGGCCTACGAGCAGCGTTGCCGCGAACGGCGCGTCGCCGACCAGCCCACGCTGCCCTCCTCGATCGGCCTGGAACGGCAGATCAATCCTTTTTTGCGCTGTGCAGCGCCCGAGGTCGCTGCCGCTGCGCAGTCGCAGGGTGCAATCGGCAACGAGCCGGTGGCCGTCTTCACGGCGCTGCGCGAATGGAAGAACCGATTCCGATGACCTTGTTCCCCTGGCCAGCGCGTGCGCGGCGTCTCTTTCTCTCGACGACCGTGGCCGCAAGCGCCCTGGCTGCCGGCTGCGCCGGCCTGCCGGCCACCGATTCGGCACCGGCAGTGGACTTGGTCGTCGCCACGGCCGCGCCCGCCGAACAGGAATTCACCCCTGTCGAAGTCAGCGCCCTGCCGCAGTTGCCCGCGGCCGCTGTCGTGCTGGCCCCGCTGCAGCCCCGCACCCGGCTCGACCCGGAGCAGGACGCCGAACGCAGCGACCTCTGGCAACGCGTGCGCGGCGGCTACGCGATGCCGGCGCTGCAAGGCGAGCTGGTGCAGAAGTGGGAGCAGTGGTACACCAGCCGCCCAGACTATGTGCAGCGCATGACCGAGCGCGGCGGCCGCTACCTCTTCCACATCGTCGAAGAAGTCGAGCGGCGCGGCATGCCCAGCGAACTGGCCCTGCTGCCGTTCATCGAGAGCGCCTTCAACCCGCAGGCCGTTTCCAGCGCCCGCGCTTCGGGCATGTGGCAGTTCATGCCTGCCACGGGCAAGGACTTCGAATTGCGGCAGAACCTGTTTCGCGACGACCGGCGCGACGTGCTGGCATCCACACGCGCCGCGCTGGACTACCTGCAGCAGCTGCACGGCCAGTTCGGCAACTGGCACCTGGCACTGGCGGCGTACAACTGGGGCCAGGGCAACGTGCAGCGCGCCATCGTCCGCAATCGCAAGGCCGGCCTGCCCACCGACTACGCCAGCCTGGAGATGCCGGCGGAGACGGAGAACTACGTGCCCAAGCTGCAGGCGGTGGTGAATCTCGTGGCCCGCCCCGATGCCTACGGACTGGCCTTGCCGCCGCTCGAGAACCACCCCTATTTCCTGACGGTGCAGATCGACGGCGACATCGACGTCGCCCTGGCGGCGCGGTTGGCGGGGCTGACGGTCGAGGAATTCCAGCACCTCAACCCGCAGCACAACAAGCCGGTGATCCTGGCCGCGGGCACGCCGCAGGTGCTGCTGCCCTACGACAATGCCAACCGCTTCCTGCGCCAGCTCGCGTTGCACCGCGGCCCTTCGGCCACGTGGACGGCGTGGGTGGCACCGAAGACCCTGAGCCCGGCCGCGGCCGCGAAGATGGTCGGCATGGACGAGGCCCGCCTGCGCGAGGTCAACCGCATTCCGCCGCGCATGCTGGTCAAGGCCGGCTCCACGCTGCTGGTGCCGCGCAGCAGCCGCAGCGACACTGACGTGACCGAACATATCGCCCACAACGCCGCCCTCGCGCTGGCGCCGGAAGCGCGGCCGCAGCGCCGCGTGGTGGTCAAGGCGCGCAAGGGCGACAGCGTGGCCTCGGTGGCGCGCCGCCTCGGTGTGAGCGTGTCGCAGGTCGCGCAATGGAACAAGGTCGGCGTGCGGTCCACGTTCAAGCCGGGCCAGAACGTCGTTGTCATGCTGCCGGCCAAGACCCAGGGACGGGCCACCGCCAGCACGCGAAAGTCGCCGCCCGTGCGCAGCGCCAAGCCGGCGCCGCGCACCCGCACCGCTCAGGCCGCGCCGAGATAGTCGCGCTTGCCCAGCTCCACGCCGGCGTGGCGCAGCAAGGCGTAAGTGGTGGTGGCGTGGAAATAGAAATTCGGCAGCACGAAGTGCTTCAGGTAGGCCTCGCCGCTGAAGCGCAGCGGCTCGCCATGGCGCGTGGGCAGCACGATCTCGCGCGCTTCGCTGCCGTCGAACGCACTGGCATTGAAGCCGCGCACGTAGTCCAGCGTCTGCAGCACGCGCTGGCGCAGCTCGGCCAGCGTGGCCTCGGTGTCGTCCCATTTCGGCACCTCGACGCCGGCCAGGCGCGCCACGCAACCCTTGGCGCCGTCACTGGCGATCTGGATCTGGCGGTTGAGGGGCAGCATGTCGGGCGCCAGGCGCAGACCCAGGTAGTTGGTGCTGTCGAACTTGCGCGTGTCGGCATGCTGCTGCGCCTTGTCCAGCCAGTTCAGCATGTTGCCCAGCATGCGCTCGAAGACGGGCACGCTGGCGGAATACATCGTCAAGCTCATGGCAGCTTTCCTTGGGTGAATGAAGCGGCGGATGCTACTGCCGCCGCGCCCGCGAAGCCCGACACCGCAGAATCCATCCCCACGACGCCATGAACATCATCATCCTCGACGACTACCAGGACGCCGTGCGCAAGCTCAAGTGCGCCGCGCAGCTGGAGCCCTACAACGCCAAGGTCTTCACCAACACGGTGAAGGGCATCGGGCAGCTTTCGGTGCGCCTGCGCGACGCCGAGGTGCTGGTGCTGATCCGCGAACGCACGCAGTTCCCGCGCGCGCTGCTGGAGAAGCTGCCCAAGCTGAAACTGATCTCGCAGACCGGGCGCGTGGGCCCGCACATCGACGTCGAGGCCTGCACGCGGCTGGGCATCGCGGTGGCCGAAGGCGTGGGCTCGCCGGTGGCGCCGGCCGAACTGACCTGGGCGCTGGTGATGGCCGCCATGCGGCGGCTGCCGCAGTACATCGGCAACCTCAAGCATGGCGCCTGGCAGCAAAGCGGGCTGAAGACGGCATCGGTTCCACCCAATTTCGCCATTGGCATGGTGCTGGCGGGCAAGACGCTGGGCATCTGGGGCTACGGCAAGATCGGCCGCCTGGTGGCCGGCTACGGCGTGGCCTTCGGGATGCAGGTGCAGGTGTGGGGCAGCGACGAGGCGCGCGCCCGTGCGGTGGCCGACGGCCACGCGGCCGCCGCGAGCTGCGAGACCTTTTTCGAGACCTGCGACGTGCTCTCGCTGCACCTGCGTTTGAGCGAGCGCACGCGCGGCATCGTGCGGCTGGACGCGCTGAGCCGCATGAAGCCGACGGCGCTGCTGGTCAACACCTCGCGCGCCGAGCTGCTGGAGGACAACGCGCTCGTCGCCGCGCTCAACCGCGGCCGGCCCGGCATGGCGGCGGTGGACGTGTTCGAGAGCGAGCCCATCCTGCAAGGCCATCCGCTGCTGCGGCTGGAGAACGCCGTCTGCACGCCGCACATCGGCTATGTGGAACAGGACAACTACGAGCTGTATTTCGGCGCCGCTTTCGCCAACGTCATCAATTTCATCCGCAACGAACCCAGCCACCTGGTCAACCCCGAAGCGCTGAAGGTGCTTCGGTGAAGTGCTGTGCTGATAGTGCTGCGGTGAAGGCAGCGTCTTGAGTGTGGCGGCGCCGCCGGCGCGCGCAGCGAGCGCGGCCGATGTCGAACGCGCCAGCCGCGCGCTGCTGGCCGGCAATTTCGCCATCGGCTGCGGCGTCATGGTCACCGCCGGGGCGCTGAACGACCTTTCGCACTCGCTGCAGGTCACGCCCGCCGTGGGCGGCCAGTTGATCACCGCGGCTGCGGTGGCGATGGGCGTGGGGGCGCCGCTGCTGGCCGCCGCCATGGGCCAATGGGACCGCCGCCGCCTGCTGGCGCTGGCGCTGCTGTGGTACGCCGTCGGCCACGCCCTCTCGGCCCTGATGCCGAGCTTCGCCGCGTTGCTGCCGGCGCGCGTGCTCACGATGCTGGCCGCCGCCGTGTTCACGCCGCAGGCCGCGGCAGCGATCAGCGTGCTGGCGCCGCCGGAACAAAGGGGCCGCGCCATCACCTACATCTTCCTGGGCTGGTCGCTGGCCTCGGTGCTGGGCATGCCGGCGCACAGCTATGTGGCCGAGACGCTGGGCTGGCGCTGGGCCTTTGCGCTGGTGGCGCTGCTGAGCCTTGCCGCGGCCGCAAGCGTCTGGCGCGCACTGCCGGGCGGCGTGCGGCCGGCGCCGATGTCGCTGCGCCACTGGGGCAGCACGCTGACCAACCCGCTGTTCATGGCCATGGTGGCGGTGACGGCGCTCAGCGGCGCCGGGCAGTTCACCTTGTTCAGCTATTTCGCGCCCTACTACCGGCAGGAACTGGGCGCCGGCGCGGGCGGCGTGAGCTTCCTGTTCCTGTGGTTCGGCGCCTTCGGCTTGCTGGGCAACCTGCTGCTGTCGCGCAGCATCGACCGCTGGGGAGCGGCGCGCTGCGTCAATTTCACGCTGGGGCTGATGGCGCTGTCGCTGGCGGCGTGGCCGCTGGCCGGCAGCGTGACGGCCATGGCGGTGGTGCTGGTGCCGTGGGCGCTGGGCTGCTTCGCTTCGAATTCGGCGCAGCAGGCGCGGCTGTCCGGCAGCACCGGGACTTTTGCGCCGGCGCTGCTGGCGCTGAATACTTCGGCCATTTATCTGGGCCAGGCGGTGGGGGCCGGCAACGGCGGCGTGCTGCTCGCCGCCGGCGGTTTTGCCGCCCTGCCCTGGGCAGCGCTGGGCTGGATGGTGCTGGCGATCGCGGTCAGCGTCGGGGTCGGGCGGCGCATGCGCACGGCACCCGCCTGAATGCGTCCGGGGCCGGCGGCGGGGTCTACTTGGTACCGAAGATCTTGTCGCCCGCGTCGCCCAGTCCGGGGATGATGTAGCCCACCTCGTTGAGGTGGCTGTCCACCGCCGCCGTCCAACAGCGCACGTCGGGGTGGGCGGCGTCCAGCGCGCGGATGCCCTCGGGCGCGGCCACCAGCACCAGCGCGCGGATATCCTTGCAGCCGCGCTGCTTGAGCAAGTCCACGGTGGCGATCATCGAACCCGCGGTGGCCAGCATGGGGTCGACGATGAGCGCCGTGCGTTCGCTCAGGTGGCCGACGAAACGCTCGAAATACTGCTCGGGCTGCAGCGTTTCGTGGTTGCGGCTCAGGCCCACCACGCTGACGCGTGCGTTGGGGATCATGTCCAGCACGCCGTCGAGCATGCCCAGGCCGGCACGCAGGATGGGCACCACCGTGACCTTCTTGCCGGCAATGCGCTCCACCGGCGTGGGCCCGCTCCAGCAGTCGATGGTGGTCGTCTCCAGCGGAAAATCGGCCGTGGCCTCGTAGGCCAGCAGGCGGCCCAGTTCCCCTGTCAGCTCGCGGAATTTCTTGGTCGAGATGTCCTTGTCGCGCAGCAGGCCCACCTTGTGGCGCACGAGAGGGTGTTGGACGTGGAGGACGGGCATGGTGAAGATGGGGTCCGGTACCAGGGTGATGCGCGGCAGTGTAGCGAGCACGCTGGGTGCGAGACTCGGCCGGCGAACCTCAGTGTGCGAACCTCAGTACGAACCTCAACCCCGCCGCTGCCGCAGGGCCTCGTACAGGCACACGCCGGCGGCCACGCTGACGTTCAGGCTCTCCACCGCGCCTGCCATCGGGATGCGCACCAGTTCGTCGCAGGTCTTGCGCGTGAGCTGCCGCAGGCCCGCGCCTTCGGCGCCCAGCACCAGCGCCACCGGGCCGCGCAGGTCGGCGTCGTAGAGGGTGTGCTCGGCATCTTCACTGGTGCCGATGACGCGGATGTCGCGTTCCTTCAATTCGCCCAGCGTGCGCGCCAGGTTGGTGACCATCAGGTAGGGCACCGTCTCGGCCGCGCCGCTGGCGACCTTGGCCACGGTGGCATTCAACCCCACGGCATGGTCCTTGGGCGCGACCACGGCATGGGCGCCGGCACCGTCGGCCACGCGCAGGCAGGCGCCCAGGTTGTGCGGGTCGGTCACGCCGTCGAGCACCAGCACCAGCGGCGCGCCGCTGACGCCGTCGAGCACCTCGTCCAGCGAGTGCTGCAGCTTCAGCGCCGACACACGCGCCACCACGCCCTGGTGGCGCGTGGTGCCGGCCAGCTGCGCCAGCCGGGCGTCGTCGCTTTCGATCAGGCGCGCGCCGGCCTCGCGGGCCCGTTCCACGAACTGCCGCATGCGGGCGTCGCGCCGGCTGCTGTCGACATGGATCTCGCTGATGGAGGCGGGCGCGGTCTTCAGCCGCACGGTGACGGCGTGGAAGCCGAACAGGACCTTGGTGCTCATAGTGCCGATGCTAGCCGGCATCAAGCCCTCCCCTCAGCTGCGAAGTGCTTGCTCGGCCAAGCCATCGAGCTTCAGCTTCACGGCAGGCCACCTGGGCATGTGCCGATCCATTGTTTGATAGAACGCCGGGCTGTGGTTGTGGTGAAGGAGGTGAACGAGCTCGTGCAGCAGCACGTAGTCGATGCATTCCCGCGGCGCCTGCACGAGCGCCGGGTGCAGCGTGATGCGCCCTCCAGGCGAACAACTGCCCCACTGCACGCGCATCCACTGCAGGCGCATGGGGGGTGGCGCTTGCACCCAGCGCAGGCCCCTGGCCACCACGTCCATGCGGTCACGCAGCACCTCCCGGGCGCGCTGCCGATACCAAACGGCCATCGCGTCGCGCACGGCCTGCGCGGACCGCTGCCGCACGGTCACCTCCAGGAAGATGCCACGCAAACGACAACTCGCTGCAGCGGCGGGATCGACCGTGACACGCAGCTTGTATCGCCGCCCGAGATAGTGCACCGCCTCGCCGCTCGTGTAGTCGCGGGGCCGAACATGCGCCAGCCGCGCGCGGGCATCGGTCACGTGCCGCACGATCCACGACGCGCGCTTCCTGACCGCCGCCATCACGATGGCTTGGCTCACACCTTCGGGCGCATCGACCAGCACCCGCCCGTCTGGCTCCACGTGGACGGCCAGCTTCGATGGCTGGCGCTGCGGCTGCAGACGAAGGGCGAACGCGATGACATCGTCGCCATAGCGGATGCTGTAGCGGCCCGCCCTGGCGAGATCATGGGTCTGCGGATCGGCCATCACGCCTTCCCAAGCCCGAGACGGGTGATCTGCACGATCTCGTCGACGGCCTCCTTGGCCCGGTCCAGCCCCAGCTCTCCGAACAGCGGAGGCAGCAGCCCCTTGCGGATGGCCGCCTCGATGCCCTGCGGGCTGAGCGAGTTCTCTGCCACTGCCGTTCGCACGACGTCGTCGATCTCCAGGGCGTGGGCCACCATCGCTTGGCGGGTACCGTCGTCCATGGCCCCGACTGCGTCCTCGCCCAGCACCAGCCGCAGCACCCCGAAATAGGCCCGTGCGTGCGGCTTGTCGGCCAGCACATCGGGCGTGCCGGGCGGCTGTCGAGAAGTCACCTGCTCCTCGAAGTCCTTGAACCGCGCGTACTGCTTGAGCGGGTGGTGGAACATCGCCTCGGCCTCGGCAATCGCCTGGCGCAACAGTTCACCGAACACCTTCTGCGCATAGGGGTCGTCGGCCAGGTCCTGCTCGATGGTCTTGCGCAGCCGGGTCCGGATCAGGTCGGTCTCGTTGCGCGTCTTCTCCTCCGACCAGTCCTTCGGGTCTTCGGCCTGGCCCAGCTGGTGCACGAGGTACACGCCGTCGGGTTCGCGCACCTCCTTGCCGATCACCTGCTTGTCGACCAACCGGCGGATCTGCTCTTCATAGCTGCTGTAGTCCACCGTCTCCATCGCGTCGCGGCGCGCGGTTTGGCGCAGCTCGGTGAAGAAACGCAGGTCCCCCTTGTAGCGGGCAATCAGCGCCTCCGAAAAACTCTTGTCCTCGAAGAAGCTGCGGCTCGACAGTGCGGTTTGCAGGCACAGGCCGAACTCGGTCAATGCCGCATAGAAGTCGTCACGCAGCTTCTGGCGTTCGTCGTATTCCTCGCCGTCGGGCGTGTTCACGAACTTCGGCGTCAGCACCTGGCGGAACTGCTCGCGGTCGAGCTTGTTGACCACGCCCTTGAACAACGACCACAGGCGGTCATGCAGCGCCGGCAGGCGCTTGTACTCGGTGCCGAAGCTGCGGTACAGGCCCTCGATGTCGGCCACGTCAAAGCCGCCCTGGGTACGGGTTTCCAGGTCCTGGTAGGCGCGGATGGCGGTGTCCAGTTCCTTCAGGATGCCGCGGTAGTCCACCAGCACGCCATAGCGCTTGTCGTCGTGCAGGCGGTTCACACGCGCCACCGCCTGGATCAGGTTGTGGCCCTTCAACGGCTTGTCGATGTACAGCACCGTGTTGCGCGGTTCGTCGAAACCGGTGAGCAGCTTGTCGACCACGATCAACAGATCCGGTCCGTCGTCGGTGCCGAAGTCTGCGACGACCTGCTTCTCGTAGGTTTCGGCGTCCAGGCCGCTGGCGACAACGGTCTGCTTCCACCACTTCTGCACCTCGGGCAACGTGTCCTCGTCGATCTCGGCGTTGCCTTCACGCGTGTCCGGCGGCGAAATCACGATGGCGCTGGTGATCAGTGCCGTGTCGTCCAGCGCTTTCTTGTAGCGGATGGCGTCGAGCTTGCTGTCGGTGGCCACCTGGCCCTTCAGGCCCAGGCCGAGCTTCTTGATGTTCTCGCTGAAGTGCGTGGCGATGTCCCAGGCGATCAGCTCGATGCGGCCTGCGGCGCCGTAGATGGCGCCCTTCTTCGCGAACTTCCTCTTCAGGTCGCTGCGCTGCGCGTCACTCAGGCCCGCGGTGATCTTGTCGAACCAGCGGTTGACCGCTTCCTCGTTGATGGTCAGCTCGGGCACACGCTCCTCGTACAACAGCGGTGCCACCGTCTCGTCCTCCACCGCGCGCTGCATGGTGTAGGCGTGCACGATGGGACCGAACTTGTTCGAGGTCTTCTCGTCCTTCAGCAACGGGGTGCCGGTGAACGCGATGTAGGCGGCACGGGGCAGCGCTTTCTTCATGCGCTCGTGCGTTTCGCCGCCATGGCTGCGATGTCCTTCGTCCACCAGCACGATCAGGTTGGCCGAGTCGTTGCGGCACTCCGGCAGCTTGGACGCGGAGTTGAACTTGTGCACCAGCGTGAAGGTGATGCGTTCGGTGCCGCTGCCGATGCGCCGGGCCAGGTCGCGGCCCGTCATCGCCCGGCTCTTCTCGCCGTCCCTCTGCGACGCGATGGCCGATCCGAAGGCGCCCCCGGAGATGAAGTTGCGCGCCAGCTGGCCTTCCAGGTCCACCCGGTCGGTCACCACCACAACGCGGCACTCGGCCAGCGCGTCCACGAGCAGCAGCGCCTTGGTGAGGAACACCATCGTGAAACTCTTGCCCGAGCCCGTGGTGTGCCAGACCACACCCCCCTCGCGCCCGCCCCCTTGCGATTCAGGCCGCAACTGCGTGATGCGCGCCAGCAAGGCCCGGATGCCGAAAAACTGCTGGTAGCGCGCGACGATCTTGCCGACCTTGCGGTCGAACAGCACGTAGCTGCGCAGGAACTGCAGCAGCCGGCCCGGCGTGAGCAGGCTGACCAGCAGGCGGTCCTGGTCCGTGGGCTCCAGCGGCTGCGCCCACAGCGCATCGAAGTAGCTGGCCAAGGCCGTGGGCTTGCCCTCGAAGAACCGGGCGCGCACGGCCGCCGGCAGCGGCGCGTTCTTCACGGCGGCCTGGTGCGCCGCATCGAACTCTTCTTCTCGCCAGCGGGCCCAGAACTTGGCGGCGGTGCCGGTGGTGCCGTAGCGGCCCTCGGTCTGGCTCACGGCCAGCAGCAGCTGGGCGTAGCCGAAGAGCTGCGGAATCTCGTCGGGCCGCTGGTTCCGCAGATGCTGGCTGACGCCCTCGGTCACCATCGACCTGCCCACGTGCGTGGACTCTGGCCGCTTGGCTTCGATCACCACCAGCGGCAGGCCGTTGACGAAGCACACCACGTCCGGCGTGCGGTGGTGCGTGCCCTGCGCCGACAGCACCTCCATCTCCTCGGTCACGTCCCAGCGGTTGGCCGCGGGGTCGGCCCAGTCGATGACGGCGATCGTCGGCTGGTGCTTCTTGCCGTCGGGCATGAACTCGGTGACGGTGATGCCCAGCGCCAGCTTGCCGTAGAGCCGCTCGTTGGCCGGCAGCAGCCCCTCGGCCAGGCTCACGGCCGACAGCTCGCGCACCACCTGCTCGATGCCGCTGCTGGAAAGCGGGTACCACTGGCCCTTGTACTCGTAGCGCCGGGTCTGCAGCACCTCGACCAGGCGCGATCGCAGGATGACCTCACGCGTGCTGCCGCGCATCGCCAGCGCCTGGGCCGTGGTCAGGAAGTTCCAGCCGAGGTTGCACAGCAGGTGCAGGGCCGGAAGGTGGGAGGCGTACTGCTCCTTCGAGATGGGCGCGGCGGGGTTCATGGCGTGGTCTCGGCGGCAGGAAGGCGGACGCGGCGCTTGCCGGTAAGAAGCTGCTGCATTAAGGCCAGCTTCTCTGCTCGCAGCGCATTCAAGCGCTGTAACTGCAACTGCTCCTCGGCTTCCGCGGTGTTGATGGCAGCGGCAATTGCGCGCTGCTCATCCGCGTCGGGAACGTGCAGCCGCAGCTTGAAGAAGTCCCCGATACCAACGTTCAGCAGGCCGTGGTTGCGGGCGCCTTCCTGGGCAATACCGCCGACGCCTTCGTTGAGTAGTCCAATCTCGAAGTAGTGCCGAAAGAAGTCGAAGCTGGCGTCGACGCCCGGGCGCAGCCGAAAGCAAAGGTACAGGCTCGACACCACGCCGGCGTCGTAGCTCATCAGCGGCTTGATGGCGCCCATTGGGTAGCCGGACGAGTAACTCTTGTTGTATGCGAACTCGCTGCGATGCAAGAGCGTGTAGCCAGACAAGTCCGCGCTGGCCACAGACTTGTTGAAGAAGTCGCGCTGACTAATCAGGCCATGTTCGCTCGAGATGGTAAGCACGTTGTCGTTGCCGACGGCGTTCTTCCGTGCCACTCGCTCAAACACCTGATCGAAGTCCAAGTAACTCCAAGCCCTAAGGGGCCGTTCACAAATAATATGACTACTTTAGTCTGGTCGTATGGAGTAGTTCCACTCGCCGTGAAACGGATCGAGCTCGAGCTTGATCGCGGCGAAGTCGGCGTCGCTTATGACCAGGCCCTTGGGGTACGAGTTGGCGTCGATCTCGGAGCGCACCTTCAATCCGCTGCGCGTCTTGGTGTTGGCAATCAGTTGGACGATCACCTCGTGACTGATCAACGGACGACCGCGCCAGTTCATCGTGATGAACGAGAACAAACGGTGCTCGATCTTGTTCCACTTGCTGGTGCCCGGCGGGAAGTGGCATACGCGAATGCGTAGCCCCGTCTCCTTGGCGAGGCGCCCCAGTTCCAGCTTCCACAGCCGAACCCGGTAGCCGTTGCTGCCGCCGCCGTCGGCGGTGATCGTCAACTCGGTGGCTTTGGGGTAGCGCGGACGTCCCATCGAGAACCACCAGCGCCGGATGGTCTGCACGGCAAACGCGGACGTGTCGTGATCGGTGCCGACGCTGACCCAGCCCTCGTCGGCGCCGATGTCGTACACGCCGTAC
>JAABPT010000433.1 GCA_011391855.1 Burkholderiales bacterium | reverse complement strand
GGCACTCAGCGTATACGGTGGCAGCGAACAGGCCGAGTCGCCACTGTGGATGCCGGCAGCTTCCACGTGTTCCATGATGCCGCCGATCATGACCTCGGTGCCGTCGCTGATGCAGTCGACGTCGACCTCGATGGCATCGTCCAGGAAGCGGTCGAGCAGCACGGGTGACTTCTCGCTGACCCGCACCGCCTCGCGCATGTAGCGTTCCAGGTCCTTGTCGCCGTGCACGATCTCCATCGCGCGGCCGCCCAGCACATAACTCGGACGCACCACCAGCGGGTAGCCGATCTGCTGCGCCAGAACGAGCGCCTGCTCCTCGGTGCGCGCGGTGCGGTTGGGCGGCTGGCGCAGGCCGAGTTCGTGCAGCAGCTTCTGGAACCGCTCGCGGTCCTCGGCGATGTCGATCGAATCGGGCGAGGTGCCGATGATGGGCACGCCGGCACGTTCCAGGTCCAGCGCCAGCTTCAGCGGTGTCTGGCCGCCGTACTGCACGATCACGCCCTCGGGCTTCTCCTTGTCGACGATCTCGAGCACGTCTTCCAGCGTCACCGGCTCGAAGTAGAGGCGGTCGCTGGTGTCGTAGTCGGTGGACACCGTCTCCGGGTTGCAGTTGACCATGATGGTCTCGTAGCCGTCTTCGCGCAGCGCCAGCGCTGCGTGCACGCAGCAGTAGTCGAACTCGATGCCCTGCCCGATGCGGTTGGGGCCGCCGCCCAGCACCATGATCTTGCGGCGCTGCGTGGGCTCGGCCTCGCACTCGCCGTCGGCCGTTTCGTAGCACGAATACATGTACGCCGTCTGCGTGGCGAATTCGGCGGCGCAGGTGTCCACACGCTTGTAGACCGGGCGCACGCCCAAGGCGTGACGACGCCCACGCACGGCGTGTTGGTGCGTGCGCAGCAGCTTGGCCAGTCGCTTGTCGGAAAAACCCTTCTGCTTGAGGAAGCGCAGCTCGGCGGCCGACAGCGTGAACAGATCGCGCGCGGCCACCTGCTGCTCCACTTCCACCAGCTGCTGGATCTGGGCCAGGAACCAGGGGTCGATGGCCGTCTCTTCGAAGATTTCGTCCAGCGTCATGCCCACGCGGAAGGCATCGGCCAGGAACAGGAAGCGTTCGGGCCCGGCGTTGCCGATCTCGTCGATGATCTCGTCGCGTTCGGTGCTGCGTTCGCTGAGGCCGTCGATGCCGGTCTCCAGTCCGCGCAGCGCCTTCTGAAAGCTTTCCTGGAAGGTGCGGCCGATGGCCATGACCTCGCCCACGCTCTTCATCTGCGTCGTCAGGTGCGGGTCGGCAGCGGGGAACTTCTCGAAAGCAAAGCGCGGGATCTTGGTCACCACGTAGTCGATGCTGGGCTCGAAACTGGCCGGTGTGGCACCGCCGGTGATGTCGTTCTTCAGTTCGTCCAGCGTGTAGCCCACGGCCAGCTTGGCCGCCACCTTGGCGATCGGGAACCCCGTGGCCTTGGACGCCAGCGCCGAGCTGCGGCTGACGCGCGGGTTCATCTCGATCACGATCAGCCGGCCGTTCTTCGGGTTCACCGCGAACTGCACGTTGGAGCCGCCGGTGTCGACGCCGATCTCGCGCAAGATCGCGATCGACGCATTGCGCATCAGCTGGTACTCCTTGTCGGTCAGCGTCTGCGCCGGGGCCACCGTGATCGAGTCGCCGGTGTGGATGCCCATGGGGTCGAAATTCTCGATCGAGCAGATGATGATGCAGTTGTCCGCGCGGTCGCGGACGACTTCCATCTCGTACTCCTTCCAGCCGATCAGGCTCTCCTCGATGAGCAGTTCGCTGGTCGGCGAGAGGTCGATGCCGCGCTTGCAGATCTCCTCGAATTCCTCCGGGTTGTAGGCGATGCCGCCGCCCGTGCCGCCGAGCGTGAAGCTGGGGCGGATGACGGCCGGGAAGCCGTTGCTGCCGGTCTGCTCGGCAATGCGCTTCTGCACCGCCAGCGCCTCTTCCAGGGTGTGCGCGATGCCGCTCTTGGCCGAGTCCAGGCCGATCGAGGTCATCGCGTCCTTGAACTTCAGCCGGTCCTCGGCTTTCTCTATGGCGTGTTCGTTGGCGCCGATCATCTCCACACCATATTTCGCCAGCACGCCGTGCTTGTGCAGGTCGAGCGCGCAGTTCAGCGCAGTCTGGCCGCCCATGGTGGGCAGCAGCGCCATCTTCTCGTCGGGATGGGCCAGCCGTTCCTTGGCGATGATCTTCTCCACCACCGGCCAGGTGATGGGCTCGATATAGGTCACGTCGGCCGTGGCCGGGTCGGTCATGATCGTCGCCGGATTGCTGTTGACGAGGACGACGCGGTAGCCCTCCTCGCGCAGCGCCTTGCAGGCCTGGGCGCCGGAATAGTCGAATTCGCAGGCCTGGCCGATGACGATCGGGCCGGCGCCGATGATGAGCACGCTCTTGATATCGGTGCGCTTGGGCATGTCAGGCTTTCTCCATGAGCGCAACGAAGCGGTCGAACAAGGGGCCGATATCGTGCGGCCCCGGGCTGGCTTCGGGGTGGCCCTGGAAGCTGAACGCCGGCCGGTCGGTGCGCGCCACGCCTTGCAGCGTGCCGTCGAACAGCGACACATGCGTGGGTCGCAGCGTCGGCGGCAGCGAGGCCTCGTCGACGGCAAAGCCGTGGTTCTGGCTCGTGATGCTGACGCGGCCGGTGTCGAGGTCCTTCACCGGATGGTTGGCGCCGTGGTGGCCGAATTTCATCTTGAACGTCTTGGCCCCCGAGGCCAGCGCCATGATCTGGTGGCCCAGGCAGATACCGAAGGTGGGCTTGCCGGTGGCGATGATCTCGCGCGTGGCGGCGATCGCGTAGTCGCAGGGCTGGGGGTCGCCGGGGCCGTTGCTGAGGAAGATGCCGTCGGGCTTCATGGCCAGCACGGCAGCCGCCGGCGTCTGTGCCGGCACCACGGTGACACGGCAGCCGCGGCTGGCCAGCATGCGCAGGATGTTGCGCTTGACGCCGAAATCGTAGGCCACCACGTGGTGTCGGGCATCGGACAAGCGGCCGTAGCCGCAACCCAATTGCCACTCGGTTTCGGTCCACTCGTAGGGCTCGCCCACGGACACCACACGTGCCAGGTCGAGACCGTTCATCGGCGCTGCGCCGCGCGCCTGCGCCACGGCCTCGGCCACCCGTTCCGGCGTCACCTCGGTGCCCGCCGCGTAGCTGACGATGCAGCCGTTCTGCGCCCCGCCACTGCGCAGCAGGCGTGTCAGCCGCCGCGTGTCGATGCCGGCGATGGCCACCGTGCCTTCGCGCTGCAGATAGTCGGCCAGCGACAGGGTGGCGCGGAAATTGGACATGCGCAGCGGCAGGTCCTTGATCACCAAGCCGGCGGCGAAGATGCGGCTGGATTCGACGTCTTCCTCGTTGACGCCGGTGTTGCCGATGTGCGGATACGTGAGCGTCACGATCTGCCGGCAATAGCTGGGGTCGGTGAGGATTTCCTGGTAGCCGGTGAGCGCGGTGTTGAACACCACCTCACCGGTGGTGCGGCCGGCGGCGCCGATCGAGGTGCCCAGGAAGGTGGTCCCGTCAGCGAGGGCGAGCAGCGCGGGAGGCAGGTCGGGAAGCAAGGCGAAGACTCCGGTTCGCGCGCTCAGCGCCACCCCGTCGAGAGGCTCGAGGCGGTGGATCCGAGGGGAAACCTGTGGCGGAGTTTCGCTGGCGCTGCGGTGTGGGCGGGCAAACCTGCAGATTATATCGACGCCGCTCAGGCGCCAGCCACCACCACGGCCGCGACGCCGGCCCGCGCGACCTGCGCGTCCTCGGCCGACTTGACGCCGCTCACGCCAATGGCGCCCAGGCAATGCCCGCCGGCCAGGATCGGCACCCCGCCTTCCAGCATGCCCTGCAGTTCAGGCGCGCTCAGGAAGGCCGTGCGGCCCTGGTTGATCATGTCTTCGTAGCCCTTGGTCTCGCGCCGGCCCAGGGCGGCGCTGCGGGCCTTGGCCGCGGCAATGTGGGCCGAGATCGGCGCCGCGCCGTCCAGGCGCTGCAGCCACAGCAGGTGGCCGCCGTCGTCGGTGATGGCGATCGTGACGGCCCAACCGTTCTTCAGGGCTTCCGATTCGGCGGCCGCGGCGGCGGCTCGCACGTCGTCCAGGGTCAGGAGTGGTCGTGTGTTCATGGCGCCGGACGATAACGCCTTTACGCGGCCTTGCCGGCACGTTCAGTGGGGTCATCCTGGCCAGCCGGCACGGAACTTACAATCCTTGTTCTGTGTCCGAAGTGGACATGTCCATCGCTGTCAAGGAGTTCAGATGAACCAAGGCGCACAAGTCCTTTCCACCGCTGGCGGCGCGCTCGCCGCCCAACGCAATCGTGTCCTGCGCAATACCTACTGGCTGTTGGCGCTGTCCATGGTGCCGACGGTGCTGGGGGCCTGGGTCGGCGTGCAGACAGGCATTGCCGCGGCCATGTCGCCCGGCATCGGCCTCATCGTCTTCCTGGCGGGAGCCTTCGGCTTCATGTATGCCATCGAGAAAAACAAGAACAGCGCTGCCGGCGTGCCGCTGCTGCTGGCCTTCACCTTCTTCATGGGCCTGATGTTGGCGCGGCTGCTGGGCGTGGTGCTGGGACTGAACAATGGCACCGGGCTGATCATGACGGCCTTCGCCGGCACCGGCGTCATTTTCTTCGGCATGGCGACCATGTCGTCGGTCATCAAGCGCGACCTCTCGCAGATGGGCAAGTTCCTGTTCATCGGCATGATCATGCTGCTGGTGGCGATGATCGCCAACTTCTTCATTCAGAGCAGCGCGCTGATGATCACGCTGTCGGTGCTGGCCATCGGCATCTTCTCGCTGTTCATCCTGCACGACCTGAAACGTGTGCAGGACGGCCTGGAGACGAACTACATCACCGCCACGCTGGGGGTCTACCTGAGCGTGTACAACGTCTTCTCCAACCTGCTCGCGCTGCTGGGCATCTTCGGCGGCGACGACTGAGCGCCAAACGGCACACGTGAGAAGGGGCCTGCGGGCCCTTTCTTCATGGCGGTGCGAGATCGAACACCGCCATGCTCTCGGTGTGCGCTGTGTGCGGGAACATGTTCACGACGCCCGCCAGGCTGCAGCGGTAGCCGGCCTGGTGCACCAGCAGGCCGGCATCGCGCGCCAGGGTGGCTGGGTTGCAGCTGACATAGACGATTCGCGCCGGCGCCGCCCAGCCTGCCGCGCCGTGCAGTTCGGCCAGCGCCTTGGCCAGCGCGAAGGCGCCTTCGCGCGGGGGATCGACGAGCCAGCGCCGGGCCGCGCCGGCGGCACGCAGATCGTCGGGGCCGATCTCGAACAGGTTGCGCGCCTCGAACTCGGTGCGCGCGGCCAGGCCGTTGAGCCGCGCGTTGTCGCGGGCCCGCGCCACCAGCGTTGCGCTGCCCTCGATGCCCAGCACCTGGCGTGCCCGCGTGGCCAGGGGCAGCGTGAAATTGCCCAGGCCGCAGAACCAGTCGATCACGCGTTCATGCGACTGCGGGTCCAGCAGGCGCACCGCCCGGTCCACGAGTACACGGTTGATGTGTGCGTTGACCTGCGTGAAGTCGGTCGGCTTGAAGGGCATGGTGATGCCGTACTCGGGCAGACGATAGGCCAGATCGGCGCCGCCCTCGTCGAGTCGGTGCACGGTGTCCGGCCCCTTAGGCTGCAACCACCACTGCACGCCGTGCGTGGCGCCGAAGTCGCGCAGCCGCTGCGCATCGGCTGCCGACAGCGGTTCCAGATGACGCAGCACCAGCGCCGTGACACCTTCGCCCACCGCCAATTCGATCTGCGGCAGCCGGTCGCGCTGGTCCATGCCGCCGATCAGTTCACGCAGCGGCAGCAGCATCGCGCTCACGCGCGGCGGCAGCACCGGGCACACCTGCATGTCGGCCACGTAGCGCGACTTGCGCTCGTGAAAACCGATCAGCACCGTGCCCTTCTTCGCCACGTAACGCACCGAGAGCCGGGCGCGGTCGCGGTAGCCCCAGGCCGGTCCCTCCAGCGGCCGCAGGATGCGTTCGGGCCGCACCTTGGCCAGGTGCCACAGGTTGTCTTCCAGCACGCGCTGCTTCACCGCCACCTGCGCCGCCGGGTGCAGGTGCTGCATCTTGCAGCCGCCACAAGCCCCCGCATGCAGGCCGAAATGCGGACAGCCCGGCCGCACGCGCTGCGCACTTTCGCGCGCCAGCGCCGACATCTGGCCCTGCTCCCACTGGTTCTTCTTGCGCGCCACGCTGACCTGCACGCGTTCGCCCGGCAGCGCGCCCTCGATGAAGACCACCTTGCCGTCGGCACGGTGTGCCACGCCCTGGGCTTCGAGGTCGAGCGACTCGACCTCCAGCCAATCGAAACCATTTGCCATGGCGGCCGATTATCCCGACCGCATCGACTTCGGCCTTGTTGCGGTCAGGTCAGGTCAGAACAACGAGTCCCGGTGCACGCCCAGGTTGGCCATGCGCCGCTTGAGCTTGACCAGCGCCTCGTGCTGGATCTGGCGCACACGCTCGCGCGTGACGCGCAGTTGCACCGCCAAGGCCTCCAGTGTCTGTGGCTCGCGGCCGTGCAGGCCGTAGCGGCTGACCAGCACCTCGCGTTCGCGGCTGTTGAGTTCTGCCAGGCCGTGTTCCAGCAACCGCTGCGCCTCGGCGTCGAGCTGGCGGCCCAGCGGGTCGATGGCGTGCTCGTCGGCCACCTGCTCCAGCATCGAAGCGCCGGGATCGCTGTCCAGCGGCGCGTCCAGCGAGGTCGGCAGTTGGGCCAGCCGCAGCAGGTCGGCCACTTCCTCCACCGGGCGACCGAGCAGCCCAGCAATGTCTTCGGCCGCCACCGCACCCGCGGCCGGCGCGCGGGCTTCGAGCGTGCGCCGTGCGCGCAGCACCTGGTTGAGCTCGCGCACCACGTGCACCGGCAGCCGGATCAGGCGCGCCTGCTGCACCACCGCGCGCTCCACGCCCTGGCGGATCCACCACGAGGCATAGGTCGAGAAACGGAAGCCGCGCTCGGGCTCGAACTTGGTGATGGCGTGCATGAGGCCGAGGTTGCCCTCCTCGATGAGGTCGACCATCGGCACGCCGCGCCCGGTGTAGCTCTTGGCGATGCTGACCACCAGACGCAGGTTGTGTTCGATCATGCTCTGCCGTGCCGCGAAGTCGCCGGCGCGCGCGCGCTGCGCCGTTTCGTGTTCTTCTTCGGCACTCAGCAGCGGCGCACGGCGGATCTCGTGCAAGTAGCTCTGCAGCGTGTTGCCGTGCTCGGGCTCACCGGCCGCCCAAACCGCGGGGTCGCCCAGGGGTTCCAGCTCGGGCAGCCGCTCGGCGTCGCCGGCGTTCACCTGCAGCGCTGCCAGCGCCAGCCTTGCCAGGGGATCCGAGGAGCCGTTGCGCGCGGAGGTGCGTCTGGCCATGCGCGCCCGATCGTGCCCCCGTGCCGCTAGCGCGGCGGCAGCAGCCTGGAAGGGTCGATCGGCCGGCCCTGGCGCCGCACCTCGAAGTGCAGCTGGACACGATCGGCGTCGGTGGATCCCATCTCGGCGATCTTCTGGCCGCGGCGCACCACTTCGTCTTCCTTCACCAGCAAGGCCTGGTTGTGCGCGTAGGCCGTCAGGAAGGTGGCGTTGTGCTTCACGATGACCAGGTTGCCGTAGCCGCGAAGCCCCGAGCCGGCATAGACCACGCGACCGGCCGCTGCGGCCAACACCGGGTCTCCCTGCTGGCCGGCGATGACCAGGCCCTTGGTCTTGTTTTCGTCGAAAGTCGCCACCACGGGGCCGGCAGCGGGCCACGCCCAGCCCAGGTCTTCATCCGGATCGCGCGGCACCGCCGCTGCAGCGGGCACCGGCACGGCGGGCACCGGTAGCGCCGAGGCCGCAGCCGCAGAAGCCGCTGCGGCAGGAGCGCCGTCCAGCGGCCGCGACTCCACGGGGCCAGCGGCCGCGACCGGCCGCACCGCCACCGCGTCGCCGCCCGGTGGCACCACGCGCAGCACCTGGCCCACCTCGACGAGATTCGGGTTCTCGATGGCGTTCCAGCGCGCAATGTCGCGCCAGTTCTGACCGTGTTCCAAGCCAATGCGGATCATGGTGTCGCCGGGCTTGACGGTGTAATACCCGGGCTTGCCGGCGTTCTCGGCGCCTGGAAGCGCCGGTGCGGCGGGTACAGCGGTGGCGGCAGTGGCCGCCACTGGGCTCGTCGGCGCAGGTCGCGCGGCCGGCTGGCGTTGTTCCACGGGCGCCTTGTGGGTCGACGAGGCGCAACCGGCCGACAAAATCGCGGCCAAGGCGCACAGGGCAAGGGGTTGATACCGCGCCGCCGCAGCGTGAAATATCTTCATCGGACCGGGACCTTTGATCATGCAGTACCCGATTTTAAGGGGACGAAGTGCACGGCATCGTGCCAGCGCCGGGCCAGACCTTGCGGCTGGCGGTCGATGACCAGCAGCACCTGCCCGCCGCGGGTGGCGTCGTGCACCGGTGCCACCAGCCGGCCGCCCACCGCCAACTGGTCGAGCCAGGCCGCAGGCAGGTCTTCGCCGCCCGCGGCGGCCACGATGCTGTCGTAAGGCGCGTTCGGCGCGTGGCCCAGGCGGCCATCGCCAAAAACGAGCCGCAAGCCGCCATGGCGGTGACCTTCCAGGTTCTCACGCGCCTTGTCGTGCAGCGGCTTGAGCCGTTCGATCGACACCACGGAGCGCGCCAGAAGGGTCAGCAACGCCGCTTGATAGCCGCACCCGGTACCGATCTCCAGCACGCGCCCCAGGTGGCCCGCGGCGCGAGCCGACTCGCCTTCGAACAGCAGCGCCAGCATGCGCGCCACCACCGAGGGCTTCGAAATCGTTTGCGACAGGCCGATGGGCAGGCTCGTGTCCTCGTAGGCCTGGGTGGCCAGCGCGGTGTCGACGAAACGGTGACGCTCCACCTGGGCAAAGGCTTGCAGCACGGGTCCGCAGGACAGGCCTTCGGTGCGCAGGCGCGCCACCATGCGCGCACGCACCGCCGCCGAGTCCAGGCCCAGGCCGCGAGGCGCGCCCTGTCCCTGGGCTGCTGCATTCTTGGCGGCGTGCTGGGCCGCGTGCTGCAGCGGGCGCTGCGGGCGCAGCAACTCCGGCGCGACGGGCTTGGCCCCGGCGGCCAGGCGGTCCAGCGGCAGCGGAAACCGAGCCGGCCGCGCCGGGCGATTCATGCGCTGCCGCCGGCCAGGCGCGCCGCCCAGGCGGCCGACGAGGCGTGGTCGGTCAGGTCCACCTGCAGCGGTGTGATGGAGATGCGGCCTTGGGCCACGGCGTGGAAGTCGGTGCCTTCGCCACATTCGCGCGCGTCACCTGCGGGCCCGATCCAGTAGATGGACTCACCGCGCGGATTGGTCTGAGCGATCACCGGCTCGCTGGCGTGCCGGCGGCCCAGACGGGTCACCACCCTTGGCAGCGCGGCGGCATCGGCGCGGTTGGGGATATTCACGTTCAGCAGCCAGGGCAAGCCGCCCAGCGGGGTCTGCGCCAGCACCTGGTCGACGACGGCGCGTGCAGCCGCCGCGGCGGCGTCCAGATGCGCCCAGCCCTTTTCGGCTTGCGAAAACGCGATCGCCGGAATGCCGAAGAGATAGCCCTCCATGGCGGCGGCCACGGTGCCGGAATACAGCGTGTCGTCGCCCATGTTGGCGCCATTGTTGATACCCGACAGCACCAGATCCGGTCGCTGGTCCAGCAGCCCGGTCAGAGCCACGTGGACGCAATCCGAAGGCGTGCCATTGACAACGCGAAAGCCCTTCACATGGTCGCCGCGCGCCTCGAAGATCGACAGCGGCCGGTTCAGCGTGAGCGCGTTGGAGGTGCCGCTGGCATTCTGCTCCGGCGCGATGACGTCGATGTGCCCGAGGCCCTCGCAGGCCCGCACGAGCGCCGCCAGTCCGGGGGCGAGATAACCGTCGTCGTTGGCGATCAGGATACGCATCGGCGCATTGTAGGGACGGGGCGCTTGCGTAGACGCCCAAGCAAGAGGGCCCGGCGCTGGCCGGGCCCTGAAGCGTCTTGGTGCCGGTGAGAAGAGTCGAACTCCCGACCTTCGCATTACGAATGCGCTGCTCTACCAACTGAGCTACACCGGCGCGGAGTGTCGGCGGGTTGCAGCCGACGGTTCCGGAAACAGCCTGTGATGTTAACACCGCAGGCCCGGGCATCGGCCCGCGGCGGGCACAATCCTGCGCTTTCGTGGCCCTTGCTCACCCCTTGATCTCGTCGCTCCTGCACGACCCCCGTTCGCGCCCGGCCTGGCTCACCCTGCTCGTGCTGCTTCTCGCGATCATCAGCTGGCTGGCCTTCGGGTCGGCGTCTCCCACGCCCAACTTGCCGGGCTGGGACAAGGTCAACCATTTGCTGGCTTTTCTGGTGCTGGGCACCGTGGCGTCCTTCGCGCATGCGCCGGGGTGGCGCCGTGCGATGGTCACCGCCCTGGGGTTGCTGCTGTACGGCGCCTTCATCGAGATCGTGCAGGCGCAATTGCCGCACCGGCATGGCGACTGGGACGACCTGGCTGCCGACGCTGTGGGCTTGCTCTGCGGCCTGCTGCTGGCCGCGGGATTGCGCCGCGCCACCGCCGCGGCCCACTCCGCAGCAGGCACGAACGGGGACCAGGACTAGCTCACGTATTGAGCCACTCGGGCCGGACACTGTCTCCACACCGCGGGCAAGGGGCCCGCGGATTCCTTGGAGACGACGATGACCCAGGCCACCCTCGAGCTCGACACCCTGCCCGCGCAAGCCGCCGACCGCACCGGCTTCGACATCGGTTGGGACCATGCCCACCACGGTCTCGTGCCGCCCGCCGACCTGCTGCACGCCGGCACGCCGGTGTGCCAGGGCTGGATGGCCGGCCGTGCCGTCTTCGGCCATCGCGTGCTGGCCACGCACCGCGCAACGCGCCAGTGGCTGCAGTTGCGCCTGCAGGCCTGGCGCTGCGGCATCGCCTTCGAGAGGCAACAGGTGACGCCGCATTACCTGGCGCAGATCCATACCCATGGCTGTCCGGTGCTGCGCCTGCCCTTGGGCGGGACAGCAGCCGACCCGGCCGCCGCGCAGGTCGAACGGCTCAACCCCGACGCCGCGTATGCCGCCGGCAACTTGGCCGTCATCAGCCGCCAGGCGGCGCTGGCACGCGACGGAGTGGGCATCCTGAGCGCCGTGCGATGCGCACGCCGCGCCGAGGTCAGCGGTGAGCCCGCAGCCGGCCTGCACGCAGCGGCCTGGTGGCGGCTGGCGGCGCTGCGCTCCTACGCCACGCCGCTGCCCTTTCACGAAGCCGCCCGGTTGCCGCTGGCCGTGCTGCCGCCCAAGCGCGTGCGCCTGCTCAATGCCGTGCAAGGCCTGCAGGCACTGCTGACGCTGCTGTTCGCAGCGCCGGGCTTCAGCGCCCGCGCGCGCGCTGTGGGCGCGCTGCTGCCCGAGCACACGCTGCGCCACGATTTCAACCTGTTCGTCGGCGCCATCGCACCGCGCGTGCTCGAAGTCGGGCCGGACACGCGGGCGGTGCGCCGCGCGCTGGAAGACGCCTGGCTGCACGACCGTGTGCAGCGGCGCTGGCAGCACTTCGTCTTCAGCCTCGGCGAGGCCGGTGTCGAGGCCTTGCTGGCGCAGACCACTTCGCGGGGTCTGGCGCCGGTGCGCGTGCTGAGCCACGCCGCCGAGCAGGCGACCGAGGGCTGGGCGCTGGTGCCGCCACCGCGGCCAGCCCGCCGAAGAACAGCGCCTCCACCACCGGTGCCAGCGTCTCGTGGCTCAGCACCCCGTCTGCACGCAGCCAGGTGAAGGTCCAGTTGATCATGCCGAAGAGCAGCAACGCCAGAGGCTTGTGCAGCTGCGCGGCACCGAGATCGGGGCGGAGCGTTGCCACGGCGTCGGCCACGGCCGTGACGACGCGGCGCTGGGCGTCCAGCACGCGCTCGCGCTCGACTGCATGCAGGAACTTCACGTCCTCGGTCAGCACGCGGTGCTGGTCCTGCGCGCTGGCGTAGGCCTGCATGAAGCGATGGATGAGTTCGTGCAGCTGTGCCTCGGGCGCCATCGAACGCACGTCGACTTCCTGCACCAGCGCCTCCAGCCGCGCCACGTGCCCGGCGGTGATGTGCGCCAGCAGATCTTGCTTGTCGCGCACGTAGTGGTACAGCGTGGCCTTGCTCACGCCACAGGCCGCGGCCACGTCGTTCATGGTGGTGGCCGTGTAGCCGCGGGTGGCGAACAGCCGCGCCGATGCGGCCAGGATCTGCTCGAGCTGGTCCTCGTAGCCGGCGGAGCGCGGGCGGGCCACGGGCCGCGGGCTTCAGCGGTCGTCGAAGGACACCACCACGCGCTCGGTCAGCGGGTGGGCCTGGCACGTGAGCACGAAACCGGCGGCCAGGTCGGCGGGCTCCAGCGCGAAGTTGCGGTCCATGCGCACGCGCCCTTCCAGCAGCTTGGCGCGGCAGGTGGCGCACACGCCCGAACGGCAGGAATACGGCACGTCCAGCCCGGCTCGGCCAGCGGCGGCCAGGATGCTTTCGTCGCTGGGCTGGAAGGCCACCTCGCGCGTGAGACCGTCGCGCACGATCGTGATGCGCGCCGTGGTCGCGTCGCCCTCCTTGGGCGCATGCAGCGTGGCGTCGGCGGCCGTGGGCGGAATGCCGAATCGTTCCACGTGGATGCGCTCGGGCGCCAGGCCCGTGGCCAGCAGCGCAGCCTCGACCTCGTCGTTCATCGCGTGGGGGCCGCAAACGAAGGCTTCGTCCACCGGGCCCGCCAGGCGCAGGAAGGTGGCCACCTTGGCCGCGTCCAGCCGGCCGGCGTTGAGCGGCGAGTCGACGACCTCGCGCGAAAAAACCGGGTGCAGCGACAAGCGTGTCAGGTGGCGGTTCTTCAGATCTTCCAGCTCTTCCTTGAACATCGTCGAGGCAGCGCTGCGGTTGCCGTAGAGCAGCGTGGCTTGGGCGTGTGAATCGCCGGCCAGAAGACTTTTCAGGATCGCCAGGATCGGCGTGATGCCACTGCCGCCTGCCACCGCCAGCACATGGCGCGGCCGGTGCGAGAGCGCGGCACCGAAGCGGCCTTGCGGCTCCATCACATCGAGCACGTCACCAGGCTGCAGGTTCTGGTGCAACCAGGTCGAAAAGGCGCCGCCCGGCACATGGCGCACACCCACGCGCAAGGGCTCGCCAGGTGCGGCGCAGATGGAATAGGAACGCCGCAATTCCTGGCCGTCGACGCGCGCGCGCAGCGTCAGGTACTGGCCAGGTTCGAAACGGAAGGTCGCGGCCTGGCCGGCGGGCACGTCGAAGGTGACGACGCGTGCGTCTTCGCCGTCGGGCCGCACGCCGGCCACGCGCAGGGGGTGGAAATGCAGGCCGCTCATAGGGCGCTCATATCGGCTTGAAATATTCGAAGGGTTCGCGGCAGGCCAGGCAGCGGTACAGCGCCTTGCAGGCCGTGGAGCCGAAGGCCGAGAGGCGTTCGGTGTCGGCGCTGCCGCAGCGCGGGCAGGCCACGCCGGGCGGGCGGATGCGCACCGTGCTGGCGCCCGCCATGGCGGCGGTGCCACTGGGCGGCGCGATGCCGTAGGCCTGCAGCTTGGCGCGGCCCTCGGGGCTGATCCAGTCGGTGGTCCAGGCCGGGGCCAGCCGGTGCGTCACCGTCACCAGGCCCAGGCCGGCCGCGACGAGGGCTTCGCGCACGCTCTCGGCGATCACTTCGGTGGCCGGGCAGCCGCTGTAGGTGGGCGTGAGCACGACCTCCATGCCGCCGTCGCCGTGTTCCAGCACCTCGCGCACGATGCCGAGGTCGCGCACCGAAAGCACCGGCACCTCGGGGTCGGGCACGGTGTCGAGCACGGCCCAGGCGGCATCGATGCGGCTCACGGCGGTCGCTGCAACGGTCGCTGTGACGGTCACTGTGGCGGTCACCAACGGCCCCCGGGATGCTGGCGTTGCAGCGACTGCATCTCGGCCAGGATGAAGCCCAGGTGTTCGCTGTGCCGGCCCAGCGTGCCCGTGCTCATGAAGGGCGTGTCGGCCGGCGCGGCGAGGCCGGCCTCGGCAAAGACGGCAGTCACGTCGCGCTGCCAGTCTCCGTGGAGCACCTCGCGCGCCGGGCCCAGGCCCGCGGTTTCGGCCGCCGTGTCCACCGCGTCGCGCGTGAACATCTCGTGCGTATACGGCCAGGCGCGTTCCAGCGCAGCGCGCAGGCGCGACGCCGACTCCTCGGTGCCGTCGCCCAGCCGCACCACCCAGTCGCCGGCATGCTGCTGGTGGTAACGCGCTTCCTTCACCGCCTTGCCGGCGATGGCCGCCAAGTCGCCGTCGGTGGAAGCCGCCAGCCGCGTCCACAGCGCTTTCAGCCAGGTGGCGAGCAGGAAGTTGCGCAACACCGTGTCGGCGAAGTC
The DNA here is from genome assembly GCA_011391855.1 of Burkholderiales bacterium. Classification (GTDB taxonomy): domain Bacteria; phylum Pseudomonadota; class Gammaproteobacteria; order Burkholderiales; family Burkholderiaceae_C; genus Rubrivivax. The sequence goes on along the minus strand of JAABPT010000433.1, from coordinate 983 downwards.
GCCGCCGGGCGCGTGCGCGCTGGAGCGGCGCATCGGCTGCTCCACCAGCGTGAGGTTGAAAACCTGACGCTCGTCGCGCAGGAAGGCGAGCTGGTCTTCGCTGAACGCGTCGGGCCGGCCCTGGCCTTCCAGGCGCCCGGCATGCGTGAGCAGCGAACGCGCCTGGCCCACCAGGTCCAGCGCCATATTGGTGAGCGCAATGTCCTCCTCCAGCACCGGGCCGTGGCCGCACCATTCGGCCAGGCGCTGGGCGTGGATGAGGCAGGTGTCGGCGATGCGCAGCACGTACTGCACGGGCGGCGAGATATTCAGGTAGATCGATGTCGAAACGGCCGTCATCACGGGGCTACATGTGGTTCACGGAGTCGGGCAACTCGTAGAAGGTCGGGTGGCGGTACACCTTGTCTTCCATCGGGTCGAACAGCATGTCCTTGTCGCCCGGGTCGCTGGCCGTGATGTCGCTGCTCTTCACGACCCAGACGCTGGTGCCTTCCTGGCGCCGCGTATAGACCTCGCGCGCCAGCTGCACCGCCATCTTGGCGTCGGGGGCGTGCAGGCTGCCGCAGTGCTTGTGGTCCAGGCCGGCCTTGGAGCGCACGAAGACTTCCCACAGCGGCCACTCTTGGGTGGCGGTAGTTGGGGTGGAGTTGGTGTCGCTCATGCCGCCTGCTCCCGGGTGGCCTGCTTGCGCGCGTGCGCCATGGCCGCTTCGCGCACCCAGGCGCCGTCGTCCCAGGCCTTCACGCGGGCCGCCAGGCGTTCCCTGTTGCAGGGGCCGTGGCCGCCGACGACCTGCCAGAACTCGTCCCAGTCGATCGGCCCGAAGTCGTGGTGACCGCGCTCGGCGTTCCATTTCAGCAGCGGATCGGGCATGGTCACGCCCAGCACCTTGGCCTGCTCCACCGTGGCGTCGACGAATTTCTGCCGCAGGTCGTCGTTGCTGATGCGCTTGATGCCCCAGCGCATGCTCTGCGTGCTGTGCG
>JAABPT010000432.1 GCA_011391855.1 Burkholderiales bacterium | reverse complement strand
GCCTTCACCACCCAGACGCCGCCGCCGAGTTTCTGCGCCGCCTCCTGCGCTTCGCGCACGGTGAAGGCAGGGTAGCCGCGCGGCACAGGTACGCCATGGGCGCGCAGCAACTCCTTGGCCTGGTATTCATGGATCTTCATCGGGGCTCCTCGCTCGTTGGCTCAATCGAAAGGGGTGGCCGCCTGGGTGGCACGGCAGCCACGCGGCGGCGGCAAGCAGGTGATCTCACCGTGGTCGCGCAACGGCGGGTGGCGGTGAATTGGGGCGGCGCTGTGTCGACGACGGGCGTGCAGCGGCCGCGGGCGAAGGGATCATCGGGGGCAGTCGATGGGCGCCGGAGCAGCGCGCCGACGAATTTAGCATGCGGCCCTGCCGCGTTCGCTTACAAGTCGGGGTCTTCGTCCAGGCCGCGCACGACGCGACGGATGACCTCGCCTTCGAAGCCCCGACCTGCCAGGAAACGCATCTGCCGGGCCCATTCGGCCACGTCGGCGGGCGCCTTGCCGAAGCGGCGGCGCCAGAGTTCGCGCGCGCGTTCCAGCTCGGTGCCGCGCACCTGCTGCAGCGTGCTGGCCACGAGCGCCGGCGCCAGGCCCTTGGCCTGCAGCGTCTGCTTGAGGCGACGGGTGCCGTAGCGGGAGGCCTGGCTGGCAAGCACCGACTCGGCGACGCGCGCCTCGCTGATCAGGCCATGCGCAGCGAGTTCGTCCAGCGCCGTGGCGATCAGGGCCTGCGCCGAGGTGTTGTCGGTGTCCTGGACGTGGCGGGCCAGCTTGCGCTCGAGTTCGGCGCGGGAGTGTTCACGTTGTGCCAGGTAGCGCAGCGCTCGGCCCTTGACCGAAAGTGAACCGAAGGACAAGGCTGGCCCCCTTTTGCTGGCGCGCTGGCGCGCTGGCGCGGTTGGCGTGGCTGACGTCCTGGCAGATTGCCGTCGCGTGCCGCAGCGACCGACCCTCGCGCCCCGGCCGCCGCGGCGCCCGGGCTCAGGCCGCAGGCGCCTCGGTGCCCAGCAAGGGGATGCCCATCGATTCGCGCACCTTGTTCTCGATCTCGCGCGCCACGTCGGGGTTCTCGCGCAGGAATTCGCGCGCGTTGTCCTTGCCTTGGCCGATCTTCTCGCCGTTGTAGGCGTACCAGGCGCCGCTCTTGTCGAGCAGGTGCGCGGCCACGCCCATGTCGATGATCTCGCCCTCGCGGCTGATGCCTTCGCCGTAGAGGATGTCGAATTCAGCGGTCTTGAAGGGGGGTGCGACCTTGTTCTTGACGACCTTGACCTTGGTCTCGCTGCCGATGACTTCCTCGCCCTTCTTGATATTGCCGGTGCGGCGGATGTCCAGCCGCACTGAAGCGTAGAACTTGAGCGCGTTGCCGCCGGTCGTGGTTTCGGGGTTGCCGAACATGACGCCGATCTTCATGCGGATCTGGTTGATGAAGATGACCATGGTGTTGGTCTTCTTGATATTCGACGTGAGCTTGCGCAGCGCCTGGCTCATCAGCCGCGCCTGCAGGCCCGGCAGGCTGTCGCCCATTTCGCCTTCGAGTTCGGCCTTGGGCGTGAGCGCGGCCACCGAGTCGATGACGATGAGGTCGATGGAGCCGCTGCGCACCAGGGCGTCGACGATCTCCAGCGCCTGCTCGCCGGTGTCGGGCTGGCTGATCAGCAGTTCCTGCAGGTTGACACCGAGCTTTTGCGCATACTGGATGTCCAGCGCGTGCTCGGCGTCGATGAAGGCGCAGGTGCCGGCGATCTTCTGCATCTCGGCAATCACCTGCAGCGTGAGCGTGGTCTTGCCCGACGACTCCGGGCCATAGATTTCCACCACCCGGCCGCGCGGCAGGCCGCCCACGCCCAAGGCGATATCCAGGCCCAGCGAGCCGGTGGAGACGACCTGGATGTCCTCGATCTTCTCGCCGTCGGCCAGGCGCATGATCGAGCCTTTGCCGAACTGCTTTTCGATCTGCGCCAGCGCGGCCTGCAAGGCCTTGGCTTTTTCGGTATTCAGCGCTTTGACGGGTGCGTCCATGGGGCCTCCTGAGTTCGAAGTGATTATGGCAGAAACTGGATATCCGTACAGCTATTTTTAGGGGGGTGACGGGTCACGGCCCGGATACCGGTGCCGGACCTGCCGGCCTAGAATCGCCCGACCCGCCAAGAGTCGGTGGCCGTGCAGCCACCACCGAGAGGAGACAGACCGATGCGCATCCTCATTGCCGAAGATGACCAGATCCTGGCCGACGGCCTGCTGCGTTCGCTGCGCGCTTCGGGTTATGCCGTCGATCAGGTGAATACCGGCAGCGAGGCCGACGCCGCGCTGGCCTCGCATGAATTCGACCTCGTGATCCTCGATCTGGGCCTGCCCAAGATGCACGGCTTCGAGGTGCTGCGCAAGATGCGCGGCCGCGGCAGCAGCGTGCCGGTACTCATCCTCACCGCCGCCGACAGCGTGGAGCAGCGCGTCAAAGGCCTGGACCTGGGCGCCGACGACTACATGGCCAAGCCGTTTTCGCTGCAGGAGCTCGAGGCCCGTGTGCGCGCGCTCACGCGTCGCGGTCTGGGCACGGCGTCCAGCCTGCTCAAGCACGGTCCGCTCACTTTTGACGCCACCGGCCGTGTGGCCTACCTCAACGACCAGATGGTGGAATTGTCGGCGCGGGAACTCAGCCTGCTCGAAGTGCTGCTGCAGCGCGCCGGCCGGCTGGTCAGCAAGGACCAGCTGGTGGAGCGGCTGTGCGAGTGGGGCGAAGAGGTCAGCAACAATGCCATCGAGGTCTACATCCACCGCCTGCGCAAGAAGATCGAGCAGGGGCCGGTACGCATTGCCACCGTGCGCGGGCTGGGCTACTGCCTGGAAAAGATTGCGGCCTGAGGCCCGGCGCGGGCCAGCGCCAGCCGCCGGCGCCTGATTCCATGCTCGGCCGCCACGAGCAACGCTCGCTGTTCGGCGAGATCCTCGACTGGATGCTCGCCCCGCTGCTGTTGCTGTGGCCCATGAGCCTGGGGCTGACCTGGATCGCCGCCCAGGCCATCGCCAACCGTCCTTACGACCGCGACCTGGCCGAGGTGGTGCGCGCCCTGGCGCGCCAGGCCGAGGTGCAGGTGGCGCACGACACCGGTTCGGCCGAAGCAGCCCGGCTGGCGCTGCAGACCACCGCCGCCGCCCTGACCCGTGCCGACGACGAGGACCGTATCTATTACCAGGTGCTGGGCCGCCGCGGTGAACTGCTGGCTGGCGAAGCGGCGCTGATGGTGCCCTTGGAAGGCCCAGCCGACAGCGCGGCGGTGCGCTTCCGCGACGACCAGGTCGGCGACGAGCCTGTACGCGTGGCCTGGCTGCGGCTGGCCCAGCCGTCCGAAGAAGGCGACGGGCAGGCGCTGGTGCAGGTGGCCGAGACGCTGGGCAAGCGCTCCACGCTGGCCACCGAGATCATCAAGGGCGTGATCCTGCCGCAGTTCGTGATCCTGCCTCTGGCGGTGGTGCTGGTGTGGTTTGCGCTGTCGCGCGGCATCCGCCCGCTGGCCCGGCTGCAGCTGCGCATCCGCAAGCGCGAGAGCACCGACCTGAGCCCCATTCCCGAAGGCGACGTACCCGACGAGGTGGTGCCGCTGGTGCGCGCCATCAACGACCTGCTGCAGCGGCTGGACCGCACGATTGCCACCCAGCGCCACTTCCTGGCCGACGCCGCGCACCAGTTGAAGACACCGCTGGCGGGACTGCGCACGCAGGCCGAACTGGCCGCACGCGACATCGACGGCGGCCGCGCCGACGCCGCGACGATGAAGCACTCGCTGCGCCAGATCGCCTTTTCCAGCCAGCGCGCCGCGCACATGGTCAACCAGCTGCTGGCCATGGCGCGCGCCGAGGACGCCGGCCTGGAGGCGCGCCGGCGCCCGGTCGACCTGGCGGCGGTCACGCGCGCCGTGGTGCGCGACTTCGTGCCGCGCGCCATGGAGCGGCGCATCGACCTCGGCTACGAAGGTCCCGAACCCGGCAGCGGCGGCACCCGGTTGATGGCCGAGCCGGTGCTGCTGAGCGAGATGGTGCGCAACCTGGTCGACAACGCCTTGCGCTACACGCCGCCGGGCGGCACCGTCACGGCGCGCATCGTCGCCGACCCGGGCGGGCAGGGCGTGGTGCTGCAGGTCGAGGACAGCGGCCCGGGCATTCCGCTGGCCGAACGCGAGGCCGTCTTCCGGCCGTTCTACCGTGCGCTGGGCACCCAGGTCGACGGCAGCGGCCTGGGCCTGGCCATCGTGGCCGAGGTCGCGCAGCGCCACGGCGCCGCAGTCACGGTCGCCGATGCCAGGCCGCGCAGCGGGTCCGGGGCGGCTGCGCCGGGCGCGCTGTTCACGGTGCGCTTCCCGCTGCACGCCGCGAAAGGCGCCGCGCCGGCGACTTCGCCGCCGGCGTCGCCATCAGCTTCGACGCCATCGCCGCAGCCGGCGCCCGAGCGGCGCTGACCGCCGGGTGCGCCGGGTGCGTCGCTTCAGCTCTGCACCAGCCGCCGGCTCTTGGCCACCGACATCAGGATGCCCAGCCCCAGCCCCAGTGACACCATCGCCGTGCCGCCGTAGCTGACGAAGGGCAGCGGCACGCCCACCACCGGCAGGATGCCGCTGACCATGCCCATGTTGACGAAGGCGTAGGTGAAGAAGCTCATGCTCACGGCGCCGGCGAGCAGCCGGGTGAACACGGTGGGCGCCTCGGCCGCGATCATCAGGCCGCGGAAGATGAGGAAGGTGAAGCACACCAGCAGCACCAGCACGCCGGCCAGGCCGAATTCCTCGGAGAACGCGGCAAAGATGAAGTCGGTGGTGCGCTCGGGGATGAATTCCAGGTGCGTCTGCGTGCCCTGCATGAAGCCCTTGCCGGCCAGGCCGCCGGAGCCGATGGCGATCATGCCCTGGATGATGTGGAAGCCCGCGCCCAGCGGGTCCTTGGTGGGGTCGAGCAGCGTGCACACGCGCTGGCGCTGGTAGTCGCGCAGGAAGACCCAGTCCACGCCCGGCTGGCAGATGGCGTCGGCGGTGATCACCAGCGCTGCGATGCCGGCCCCACCCACCGCCAGTGTCGGCAAGACGAGCTTCCAGGACAGGCCGGCGAAGAAGACGACATACAGGCCGCCGGCCAGGATCAGCAGCGCGGTGCCCAGGTCGGGCTGCTTGATGACCACCGCCACCGGCACCAGCAGCAAGGCCGCCGCGACCACGAAGTCGAACAGGCGCGGCTGGCCCTCGCGCTTCTGGAACCACCAGGCCAGCATCAGCGGCGTGGCGATCTTCAGGATCTCACTGGGCTGGATGACGAGGGGCCCCAGCGCCAGCCAGCGTGTCGCCCCCTTGCGCGTGATGCCGAAGATGGCGGTGGCCACCAGCAGCACCAGGCCCGCCGTGTACAGCGGCACCGCCAGTTGCTGCAGCTTCTGCGGCGGCACCTGGGCCACCACGAACAGCACCGCCAGCGCCAGCAGCATGTTGCGGCCATGGTCGACGAAGCGCGTGCCGTGGTCGTAGCCGGCGGAATACATCGCCACCAGGCCCAGGGCGGCCAGCAGCGCGATGGCCAGCAGCAGCGGGCCGTCGAAGCCGCCGAAGATGCGCTTCAGTCGCGGCCAGGGCGAAGGTTGCTCGAAGACGGCGCTCATCGCCGGCCGATCGGTTCTTGCGCCGGTGGTGCGGCCAGCGCCAGGGCGGCCGAGGCGGCACCGTCCGGCGCCGCCGGCTGGCCCGGCAACGGTACTTCGCTGGCCACCCGCGGCGTGCCCGCGGGCGCCGCAGAGCGGCCTTCGCGCGTGGCCGCCATGTCCTCTTCGCTGGGCCATTGGCCGAGCAGCAGGTAGTCGAAGACGCGGCGCGCGATCGGTGCCGCCGCGGCGGCGCCGAAACCGGCGTTTTCCACCACCACCGCCAGCACCACGGTGGGCGCGTCGATGGGCGCGGCGGCGATGTACAGCGAGTGGTCGCGCTTGAACTCCTCGAGCTTGGCGGCGTTGTATTTCTCGTTGCGACCGACGCCGACAGCCTGCGCCGTGCCGGTCTTGCCGCCGCTGGCGTAGTTGGCACCGGCGAAGACGCGGGTGCCGGTGCCTTCCTGCGTCACGCCGTGCAGCGCGCTGCGGATCAGCGCCACGTGCTCCGGCTTCAGCGCCAGCGGCTCCATCGCGTCGTTGGACAGGCGCTGGCGCTGGCCGCTGATGACGTCTTCCACCTCGCGCACCAGTCGCGGCTTGAAGCGCTGGCCACCCGACACCAGCGTGGCGGTGGCGCTGGCCATCTGCAGCATGGTGAAATTGTTGTAGCCCTGGCCGATGCCCAGCGAGATGGTCTCGCCGGCATACCAGCGCTGCTGCTCGGGTTTCTTGTAGTAGCGCTTCTTCCAGTCGGTGGAAGGCAGTACGCCGGTCACTTCGCCTTCGACGTCGATGCCGGTGCGCACGCCGAAGCCGAAGGGTTCCAGCTGCTCCTGGATGAGGTCCACGCCCATCTCGTTGGCCAGCGAGTAGTAGTAGACATTGCTGCTCTTCACGATCGAGCGGTGCATGTCCACCGGGCCCACGCCCCTGTCGCCGTGGCTGCGGAAGGTGTGGTTGCCGAACTGGAAGGTGCCGCCGTCGTTGATGACGGTCGTCGGGCTGCGCTTGCCGCTGTTCAGCGCGGCGATGGCCATGAAGGGCTTGAAGGTCGATCCCGGCGGGTAGGTGCCGCGCAGCGCCCGGTTCAGCAGCGGCTTGTCGGCGGATTCATTGAGCTCGCGCCAGCTCTCGACGTCGATGCCGTCGACGAACAGGTTGGGGTCGAAGGTGGGCTTGCTCACGAAGGCCAGCACCTCGCCGTTGCGCGGATCCAGCGCCACCAGCGCGCCGCGGCGGTCGCCGAACATCTCTTCCACCAGCGCCTGCAGCTTGATGTCGATGGACAGCACCAGCTTGTCGCCCGGCGTCGGCGGGTGGCTGTGCAGCAGGCGCACGGCGCGGCCACCGGCGCTGGTCTCGACTTCCTCGAAACCGGTGGTGCCGTGCAGTTCGCGCTCGTAGCGCTGCTCCAGGCCGAGCTTGCCAATGTAGTCGGTGCCCTTGTAGTTGCCGCGCTCGGCGTCGTCCCAGTCTTCCATGGCCTTCTTCTCGGCCGGGTTGATGCGCCCGATATAACCCAGCAGGTGGCTGCCGGTCTGGCCCAGCGGGTAGTTGCGGAACAGCCGCGCCTTGATGTCGGCGCCGGGAAAGCGGAAGCGTTGCGCCGTGAAGCGAGCCACCTCCTCGTCGCTGAGCTTGGTGCGGATGGGCAGCGACTCGGCGCCCTTCAGCTCTTCCTGCAGCCGCTTGAAGCGGCGACGGTCGCGCGGGCCGATCTCCACCACGGTGGCCAGTTCGTCGATGAAGGCGTCCAGGTCGGCCGCGGCGGCGCGGCCGCGTTGCGGTGCCAGCTCCAGCGTGTAGGCCGAATAGTTGGTGGCCAGCACGACGCCGTTGCGGTCGACGATGAGGCCGCGGTTGGGCACGATCGGCACCACCGCGATGCGGTTGGCCTCGGCCTGCGTGGCCAGCTCGTCGTGGCGGAAGACCTGCAGGTGGACCAGCCTTGCCGCCAGCAGCCCGAAGGCCAGCAGCACGAACAGCGCGGCCGCGAACAGGCGGCCGCGGAAGCGGTCCATTTCCTGTTCGATGTCCTTCAGCTCGCTGAGCATGGCGGCGTCTGGGTGGAGCCTTCAGGCTTCGTCACAAGGGTCGATTCTGGTCCGGATCGGGGGCCCGGCGCTGCGGCGCCAGCAGCAGCAGGCTCACCAGCGGCCAGAGCAGCGCCTCCAGCACCGGCGCCAGCAGCAGCCACCAGCCCGGGAACATGTCGCCGGCCAGCAGCCGCACCACCAATGCCACGGCGTGGGCGGCCAGGAAGACCGGGAACACCTGCAAAGCCTGCTCCAGGATGCCGAACCACAGCAGCCGGCGGTGAATGGTGATGGCCACGAAGCTGAGCAGCGTGTAGGCCAGCGCATGCTGGCCGAGCAGCGCGCCCTGGTGTACGTCCATCATCAGGCCGAAGACGAAGGCCAGGCCCACGCCGACACGGCGCGGCTGGTGCACGTTCCAGAACACCAGCGCCACCGCCAGCAGGTCGGGCAGCGCCGGCTGGCGGCCCAGCGGCAGCATGTTGAAGGCCGCGGCCAGTGCCAGCGTGAAGGCGATGAACAAGGGATTGACCGGCAGCAGCAGCTGGTCCGACCCGCGCGGCATGATCATCGGGCGTTTCCCCTTGCGCACGCGGTCAGGGCGCCGCGGGCGGGCGTCGCGAAGGGGTCGACAGCTGGCGCTCGGCGCGGTCGGCGGCGGCCTCGGGCACCGGCTCCGGCCGCGGCGGCAGTTGCAGCGCCAGCGGTTCGAGCACCAGCACGTGGCGCACCCCGTCGGGCGCCGCCGCCGGGGCCAAAGTGACGCGCGCGAAGCCGGCCTCGGCGCGCCGCTCCACTGCGGCCACGTGAGCCACCATAAGCCCGGGCGGGTAGACGCCGTCCAGCCCGCTGGTGTGCAGCACGTCGCCCACCTGTACGTCGGCGTTGCCCGGCAGGAAGCGCAGCTCCAGGCCGCCCGAGCGCCCGCCCCCGCCGCCAAAGGCCGCGCTGCGTTGCTGCGTGCGCAGGTTGAGCACCGGGATGGCAGCGTCCTTGTCGGTCAGCAGCGTGACCTCGGAACTCAGCGCGTAGGCCTGCGTCACCTGGCCCAGCACGCCGGTCTCGTTGATGACCGGGGCGCCCGGCACCACGCCGTGCGTGCGGCCGCGGTCGATGAAGACCTTGCGCGAAAACGGGTCGGCGGCCTCGTACATCACCTCGGCCGGCAGCGATCGCACGGCCACGGCCGCGCGCAAGCCGAGCAGCGCACGCAGGCGTTCGTTCTCCTGCGCCAGCTGGTCGGCGCGCGCGCTGCGTTCGGCCTGCGCCGCCAGTCGTGCCTGCGCCTCGCGTTCGGCGGCCTGGGCCTGCTGCAGGCCGCGCAGGTAGTCGCCGCCGCCGTGCCACATCTGCACCGGCACGGCCAGCACCCGTTGCACCGGCAGCAGAGCCGTGGCCAGCGCCGCGCGCGCCGGCTGGATGACCGCGAAGCGCGTGTCGGCCACCATCAGGAAGATGGCCAGTGCCGAGAAGAAGACGAGCTTGCTGCGCGCCGAAAAACCCTGGCGGAAGAACGGCGGCGGCGTGCGGTCGAGCGTGCCCAGGGGCATGGCGGCGCGGTGCGGTCAGCGCCTCATTCGCTGGTGAAGATGGACCCGAGTCGTTCCATGCGCTCCAGCGCCATGCCGCAGCCGCGCACCACGCAGGTCAGCGGGTCTTCGGCCACCAGCACGGGCAGGCCGGTTTCCTCGGCCAGCAGGCGGTCCAGGTCGCGCAGCAGCGCGCCGCCGCCGGTGAGCATCATGCCGCGCTCGGCGATGTCGGCGCCCAGTTCGGGCGGCGTCTGCTCCAGCGCATTCTTCACCGCGCTGACCATCTGGTTGAGCGGGTCGGTGAGCGCTTCCAGGATCTCGTTGGAGCTGATGGTGAAGCTGCGCGGCACGCCTTCGCTGAGGTTGCGGCCCTTGACCTCGATCTCCTTGACCTCGCTGCCGGGGAAGGCGCTGCCGATGCTCTTCTTGATGAGCTCGGCCGTGGGCTCGCCGATCAGCATGCCGTAGTTGCGGCGGATGTAGTTGATGATGGATTCGTCGAACTTGTCGCCGCCCACCCGGATGCTGCCTTTGTAGACCATACCGCCGAGGCTGATGACGCCGACCTCGGTGGTGCCGCCGCCGATGTCCACCACCATCGATCCCGAGGCTTCCGACACCGGTAAGCCGGCGCCGATGGCCGCGGCCATGGGTTCCTCGATCAGGTAGACGTCGGAAGCGCCGGCGCCCAGGGCGCTCTCGCGGATGGCGCGCCGTTCGACCTGGGTGCTGCCGCAGGGCACGCAGATGATGATGCGCGGGCTGGGCCGCAGGATGCCCCGCGGGTGCACCATCTTGATGAACTGCTTGAGCATCTGCTCGGTGACGGTGAAGTCGGCAATGACGCCGTCCTTCATGGGCCGGATGGCCTCGATATTGCCCGGCACCTTGCCCAGCATGGCCTTGGCTTCCTTGCCCACGGCCTGGATGGTTTTCTTGCCTTGCGGGCCGCCTTCGTGGCGGATGGCGACGACCGAGGGTTCGTCGAGCACGATGCCCTTGCCGCGAACGTAGATCAGCGTGTTGGCCGTTCCGAGGTCGATGGCCAGGTCGGTGGAGAAATAGCGGCGCAGGGAGGCAGCGAACATGGGGGCGTGTGGGGGCAGGTGCGCGCGGCGTGGCGGGTCGACGACGGTGCGGACGGGTGTGGCAGGGCCGAAGGGGGCCGGTGTCGGGCCGGTCGAGGGCGGCGGCAGGCCGCTGGGCGCGTGGATCGGGGGTGTTCGGAACCGCAGTTCCCAGCAGGCGATGATCGCGGCAGTTGCCTGCCGTGGCCGCCCGCGGCATGGGATTGCGGGTAACCGGAGATAATACCGTAATCAACCCCCGCATCCGAGGGGTGGCGCTGCATTTTCGGGCAGTGAGAGCCGCCTTCGGAAGCCCGTTTCTCCTTTCATCCAATGGCCCTGACCCTGGCTGACGTGAGCCGCATTGCGCACCTGGCGCGGCTCGAACTCTCGAGCGCCGACCAAGCCCTGATGCTCGGACAACTCAACGGCTTCTTCGGCATCGTCGAGCAGATGCGCGCCGTGGACACGCGCGGCGTGGAGCCTTTGTACACGCCGCTGTCGGCCCTGCATGCCGCCGCCTTGCGCCTGCGCGACGACGTGGTGACCGAGGCCGACCAGCGCGAAGCCAACCAGAAGAGCGCGCCGGCGGTCGAGAACGGCCTGTTCCTGGTGCCGAAGGTGATCGAATGAACAGCGCCGCACCGGAAGAACTCGGCGTGGCCGAGATCGGTCGGGCGCTGCGTGTAGGGCGGTTTTCCAGCGCCGAACTCACGCAACACCTGCTCACAGGTCTTGCAAGTCACTCCGACCTCGGCGCCGTTCTGGCCAGCGACCCCGGCAAGGCACTGGACCAGGCCCGCGCCGCCGACGCGGCGCTGGCGCGCGGCGTGGCCGGGCCACTGACCGGCGTGCCGCTGGCGCACAAGGACATCTTCGTCACCGACCACGCGCGCACCGGGCTGGCTTCCACGGCCGGGTCGAAGATGCTCGCCGGCTACGCCAGCCCCTTCGACGCCACGGTGGTGGCGCGGCTGGCCGTGGCCGGCACGGTGACCCTGGCCAAGCTCAACTGCGACGAATTCGCCATGGGTTCGTCCAACGAGAACTCGGCCTTCGGCGCCGTGCGCAACCCCTGGGACGCGCAGCGGGTGCCCGGCGGCTCTTCGGGCGGCTCGGCGGCTGCCGTGGCGGCACGCCTGGTGCCGGCGGCCACCGGCACCGACACCGGCGGCTCCATTCGCCAGCCGGCCAGCTTCTGCGGCATTACCGGCATCAAGCCGACCTATGGCGTGTGTTCGCGCTACGGCATGATCGCCTTTGCCTCCAGCCTGGACCAGGCCGGCCCCATGGCACGCTCGGCCGAGGACTGCGCGCTGCTGCTGTCGGCGATGAGCGGCTTCGACGAACGCGACGCCACCAGCGCCGAGCGGCCGCCGCAGGACTACCACGCCCTGATGATGCAGCCGCGTGCCGGCGCCTCTGCCGCGCGGCCGCTGAAGGGCTTGCGCATCGGGTTGCCGCGGGAATTCTTCCCCGCCGCGCTGGCGGCTGACGTGAACGCCGCCGTGCGCGCCGCGCTGGCCGAACTGGAGCATCTGGGTGCCACGCTGGTTGACGTGAGCCTGCCGCGCACCGAGCTTTCGATCCCCGTGTACTACATCATCGCGCCGGCCGAGGCCAGCTCCAATCTCGGCCGCTTCGACGGCGTCAAATTCGGCCACCGCGCGGCGCAGTACACCGACCTGATGGACATGTACAAGAAGACGCGCAGCGAGGGCTTTGGGCCCGAGGTCAAGCGCCGCATCATGATCGGCACCTACGTGCTGAGCCACGGCTACTACGACGCCTACTACCTGCAGGCACAGAAGCTGCGCCGCATGATCGCCGACGACTTTCAGGCCTGTTTTTCCCAAGGACCGCAGGGCTGCGACGTGATCGCCGGGCCGGTGGCGCCCACCGTGGCGTGGAAGATCGGCGAGCAGGGCGACGACCCGCTGCAGGCCTACCTGGCCGACATCTTCACGCTGCCGGCCAGCCTGGCCGGCCTGCCGGGCATGAGCGTACCGGCCGGCTTCGGCGTGTCCGGTGAATCGAAGGGCATGCCGGTGGGGCTGCAGCTGATCGGCAACTATTTCGACGAAGCCACGTTGCTGCAGACGGCGCATGCGCTGCAGCAAGCCACCGACTTCCACACCCGGAGGCCGCTGTGACGGGCGCCGCCACGTCGTCCAGGCTGGTGCGGGGCTTCGAGGTCGTGATCGGCCTGGAGACCCACGCCCAGCTCTCCACGGCCAGCAAGATCTTCAGCGGTGCGTCCACCGCCTTCGGTGCCGCGCCCAATACGCAGGCCTGCGCGGTGGACTTGGGCCTGCCTGGCACGCTGCCGGTGCTGAACCGCGGCGCCGTGGAGCGCGCCATCCAGTTCGGGCTGGCGGTGGGGGCCAAGGTGGCGCCGCTGTCGATCTTTGCGCGCAAGAATTACTTCTACCCCGACCTGCCCAAGGGCTACCAGATCAGCCAGTACGAGATCCCGGTGGTGCAAGGAGGCCAGGTCGACTTCGTGCTGGAGGGCGCGCCGCGCAAGGTGCGGCTGACGCGGGCGCACCTGGAAGAGGACGCGGGCAAGAGCCTGCACGAGGACTACGCCGGCCAGACCGGCATCGACCTCAACCGCGCCGGCACGCCGCTGCTGGAAATCGTCACCGAACCCGACATGCGCAGCAGCGCCGAGGCGGTGGAATACGCCAAGGCGCTGCACACGCTGGTGGTGTGGCTGGGTCTCTGCGACGGCAACATGCAGGAAGGCAGCTTCCGCTGCGACGCCAACGTCTCGGTGCGCCGACCCGGCGAGGCGCTGGGCACGCGGCGCGAGATCAAGAACCTGAACAGTTTTCGCTTCCTGCAGCAGGCCATCGACTTCGAGGTGCAGTGGCAGATCGACCGCATCGAGGACGGTCTGCCCATCGAGCAGGCCACCGTGCTGTTCAACCCCGACAGCGGCGAGACGCGCGCCATGCGCACCAAGGAAGACGCGCACGACTACCGCTATTTCCCCGACCCCGACCTGCCGCCGCTGGTGATTGCGCCTGAATGGGTGGAGCGCGTGCGCGCCGAGATGCCCGAACTGCCAGCCGCCATGGCCGCGCGCTTCCAGCAGGCCGACGGCCTGCCGGCCGACGATGCGGCCATGATGACGCAGAGCCTGCGTTTCGCGCGCTACTACGAGGCGCTGCGCGACGCCTGCGGCGCGCCCAAGCTGGCGGCCAACTGGCTGATGGGCGAGGTCTCCAGGCGGCTCAATGCCGAGGAACGCGACATCGATGCCGCACCGCTGGCGCCGCCCACACTGGCCGCGCTGATCCGGCGCGTGGCCGACGGCACGGTGTCCAACAACGGCGCGCGCCAGGTCTTCGAAGCGCTGTGGTCGGGCCAGGGCAGCGACGTCGACGCCGTGATCGAAGCGCGCGGCCTGAAGCAGATGAACGACAGCGGCGCGCTGGAAGCCATCGTCGACGCCGTGCTGAAGGCCAACGAGAAGTCGGTGGCCGAAGTCCGCGCCGGCAAGGACAAGGCCTTCAACGCGCTGGTCGGCCAGGTCATGAAAGCCAGCCAGGGCAAGGCCAACCCGGCTCAGGCCGGCGAGCTGTTGCGGCGCAAGCTCGGCTAGCGAACCCGGCGCCGCGGCACGCGGCCGCTCAGGGCTTGGGTGCGGCGTCGCGCGCTGCGCCGCCGGCCGCAGCACCGTTGGCCGCCAGCGGCCCCAGCGAGCCGGGCACGACGCCGGCCCACAGGCGGCGCAGGCGGTCGAGTTCGGCGTCGTAGAGCCGGTTGATGCGGTCGAGTTCGGCTTCCTGGTTGGCGGTGGCTGCACGCTGCGCCTCCACCGCCACCTCGTTGGCGTCGATGGCGGCCTTCAGCGTGCCTGGCAGCGCCTTGCCCTCGTAGAACTCGGCCTCGTCGCGCAGCGGCTTGCCTTCGGTGGCCAACTGGCGCAGTCGGATCTCGGTGGCCTTCATGGCCAGCCGCACGGTGTCCAGAGCCGCCTCGCGGGCCCGGTTGTGAGCGGCTTCGTTGCGGTAGCGCGCCATCAGGTTGCGGTCGCGCCGCACGGCGTCGGCGCGCGCCGCGCGCTCCTCGGCAGCAGCGCGGTCGCGTGCCTCGCGGGCGGTGGATTCCTCGGCCGTCAGCGAGGGTGGCATCACGGCGCGCAGCGAGCCGTCGCGGTTGAGCACCTGCTGCTCGCGGTCGGTGCATTCGGCGATGGGGCGGTCGGCGGTGATGCGGCGGCCCTTGTCGTCGATGCAGGTGTAGATGCCGCTGGTCGGCTTGGTGGTGGCCTGGGCCCAGGTGGCGGCCACCCACGGGCACAGCGCCAGCGCCACCAACCGGCGCATGCCGAACTGCCGCAGGAGGGCCCCCACCATTCAGACTCCGTAGCGTTCGCGGTAGGCCTGCACCGGCCCCGCAAAGGTGCTCAGCGCGGGATCGCTGGCTGCTCGCAGATACTGCAACAAGTCTTCCAGCGTCGCAATCGAAGCCACGTCCAGTTGCAACTGCCGCGTGACGTACTGCACTGCACTCCAGGGCGCGTCCTGCCCGCCGTCAGTGGCGCGCTCCTGGCGGTCGAGCGCGATCGCCACGCCGCAGGGCCGGCCGCCGGCGGCCGTGATCATGGCAATGGATTCGCGCACCGAGGTGCCTGCGGAAATGACGTCATCGATGATGAGAACGCGCCCGGCCACCGGTGCGCCGACCAGCCGGCCGCCTTCGCCATGGTCCTTGGCTTCCTTGCGGTTGTAGGCAAAGGGCAGATTGCGGCCGCGCCGCGCCAGTTCCACCGCCACCGAAGCAGCCAGCGTGATGCCCTTGTAGGCGGGGCCGAAGATCATGTCGAAATGCAGGCCCGAGGTGAGCAGGCGGCGTGCATAGAATTCAGCCAGTCGTCCGAGCTTGACGCCGTCGTCGAAACCGCCGGCATTGAAAAAATAGGGCGAGAGCCGGCCGGCCTTGGTCTTGAATTCGCCAAAGCGCAGCACGCCGGCTTGCACGGCGAACTGCACGAATTCCTGGGCCAGGGTGGCGTCGTCATCAACCTTCATTGCTTGGGACTCCCATCTTGGCTTTTCGGCTGATCACGCTCAATCTCAATGGCATTCGTTCGGCGGCCTCCAAGGGGCTCGTGGAATGGGCCGCAAACGCGGGCGCCGATTGTATGGGGGTGCAGGAGGTCAAGGCCCAGGCCGGCGACGTGGCCGGGCGC
>JAABPT010000431.1 GCA_011391855.1 Burkholderiales bacterium | reverse complement strand
CTGCCCGGCACCGGCACCGGCTTGCGCCGGCCCGAAGCGTCGGGCTCACCCAGTTCCATGCGCACGCAGCGCAGCGCCCGCACGCTGCCCTGGGCATCGGCCAGGATCTCGATCGGGCTCGTGAGCCAGTTGAAGTCCACGCCTTCCTGTTCGGCATGGTGGATCTCCTCGGCCCGCGCCGGCGCCTCGGTCTTGCTGCGGCGGTAGATGCAGTGCACGGATTCGGCGCCGAGCCGCAGCGCACGCTGATGATCGGCGACACCACGCACGACCTGCAACTGGCCGTGAATGCCGGCACGGCGCGCGTGGCGGTGAGCTACGGCGCCCACGATACGCAGGCGCTGCGCGACCACGGGCCGCTGTTCCTGGCGCATTCGACGCGCGAACTGCACGACTGGCTGCTGGAACACGCGTGACGGCGCCTGAGCAGACGGTCTGCGGCGTCGGCGAAGCACTTTGCGCCTCCACCGACATCGTGGAGCGCGGCCGTGCCTGGGTCTGGGACGTGCTGGAACACGGCCGCCCGGTGCGCGCCTTTGCGCTGCGCTTCGACGGCCAGTTGATCGGCTACCTCAACCGCTGCGTCCACGTGGCGGCCGAGATGGACTGGCAGCCCGGTGAATTCCTCGACACCGACCAGCGCTGGATCGTCTGCTCCATCCACGGTGCCACCTACGAGCCGGCCAACGGCCGCTGCGTCGGCGGCCCCTGCGGCCGCGGCCGGCTGAAGCCGGTGGCCGTGCGGGAGCTTGACGGACAGGTGTATTGGTATCCTTCCCTGGACATACGGCCGGTGCCCTTCGACACCGCGCCCAGCGAAACCCTGCCATGAACCCCTCCACCGACGATTCCATCCTGCCGTCCGGTCCGACGCCGCCCGCTGCCGAAACCGCTCCGCCGCCCGTCCCGGGCGGCCGTGCGCCTGCAGAGCGCGCTGCGTTCGAAACCACGCTCGAACGCGTGGCGGTGCAGCTGCTGCGCCAGCAGCGCAGCGAACGGCGCTGGCGCATCTTTTTCCGCCTGGCCTGGCTGGGGCTGGCGCTGGCCGTGGCCTGGGCGCTGCTGTCCGACCGCCTGGCACCCACGGCGCCGAGCACGCCGCACACCGCACTGATCGAGGTGCGCGGCGAGATCGCCGACGACAGCGAAGCCAACGCCGAGGCCCTGATCTCGGCCTTGCGCATCGCCTTCGAGGACGAAGGCGCGCAGGCCGTGGTGCTGCGCATCAACTCGCCCGGTGGCAGCCCCGTGCAAAGCGGCATCGTCAACGACGAGATCCGGCGCCTGAAGGCCTTGCACGACAAGAAGGTCTACGCCGTGGTCGAGGAAGTTTGTGCCTCCGGCGCCTACTACATTGCCGTGGCGGCCGACGAGATCTATGTCGACAAGGCCAGCATCGTGGGCAGCATCGGCGTGCTGATGGACGGTTTCGGTTTCACCGGCCTGATGGACAAGCTGGGCATCGAGCGCCGCTTGCTCACGGCCGGCGAGAACAAGGGCATGCTCGATCCCTTCAGCCCGCAGAGCGAAAAGCAGACCGCCTACGCCAAAGCCATGATCGACCAGATCCACCAGCAGTTCATCCGGGTCGTCAAGGAAGGTCGAGGCGAGCGCCTGAAGGAGACGCCCGAGACCTTCTCGGGCCTGTTCTGGAACGGCGAGGAAGCCATCAGGATGGGCCTGGCCGACCATCTGGGCGGCCTGGACTACGTGGCGCGCGAGGTGATCAAGGCAGAAGAGATCATCGATTACACGCCGCAGAAGAACCTGGCCGAGCGCCTGGCCAAGCGCTTCGGTGCCGGCGTCGGCGACGGTGCGGTGAAGGCGCTGCGCGAAATGGCGCCGCTGCGCTGATCTGCTGCCCCGGCCGATGAACGACCGCCTGGCTGTCGCGCTGCAGTACCTGCTGCCCAAGCAGGCGCTGACGGCTTTCGCCGGGCTCGTGGCGCAGTGGCGCGGCGGCGCCGCCACGACGATGATCGTCCGCTGGTTCGTGGGCCGCTATGGCGTGGACATGTCGGAAGCGGCGGACTCGAACCTGGAGAGCTACCCCACCTTCAACGCCTTCTTCACGCGCGCGCTGGCTCCCAGTGCGCGGCCGCTGGCCCGGGCCGCGCTGTTGTGCCCGGTGGACGGGGCGATCAGCCAGTTCGGCGACATCACCGGCGAACGCATCTTCCAGGCCAAGGGGCACGACTACACCGTCACGGCGCTCGTCGGCGGTGAAGCCGCCGCGGCCGCGCCGTTCCACGGCGGCCACTTCGCCACGCTGTACCTGAGCCCGAAGGACTACCACCGCATCCACATGCCGTGCGCCGGGCGGCTGCTGCGCATGGTTCACGTGCCGGGAGCGCTGTTTTCCGTCAATCCGACCACGGCGCGTGGCGTGCCGGGGCTGTTCGCGCGCAACGAGCGCGTGGTGTGCACTTTCGAGGCCGACGACGGCACGCCCTTCGTGATGGTGCTGGTGGGCGCCACCATCGTTGGCAGCATGGCCACGGTGTGGCACGGTGTCGTCAACCCGCCGCGACCGGGCACGCTGCGCGAATGGGACTACCGCGGGCAGGACATCCGGCTGCGCCAGGGCGACGAAATGGGGCGCTTTCTGCTCGGCTCTACCGTGGTGCTGCTGTTCCCACCGCCAACGGGTGCGCCGCTGCGCTTCAACCCGGCGTGGCAGCCGGGTGGCGCTGTCCGCATGGGACAGGCCATGGCCGAGCGCGCGTGAGTGGCACGCGCCACCCGGCGCTGGCGCAGGTGCTGCTGCTGATGCTGCCCTTCGTGTGGCGCGGCCTGGCCCGCAACGGCGTTGCGGTACGGCACGAGTGGCCGCAGATGCTGGTGCTGGGCGCTTTCGGCATGTGGATCTGCGGCGCCTGGGTCTACCTGGGCGGGCAGACGACGAGCGCCACGAATATCGCGCTGATCTATGCGGCCACGCCGGCGGCCTGCTGGTGCTGCTGCCGTTCACCCTGTGGGAAGTGCTCACCCAGCCGGCACCGCCGCCGGGCGGCCGCGCCTTGCTGCTGGTGGCGCTGGCTGCCGTGCTGCCTGGCGCACTGAGCTATGCCGCCTATTCGTTCCTGCAGCGTGAACTGGGCGCCTCGCGCACGGCGCTGCTGCTGTACCTGGCACCGGTGTACCGTGCGCTGGGCGCCTGGTGGGTGCTGGGCGAACTGCCCGGCTGGTACCACGCCGCCGGGGCGGCGCTGATCCTGCCGAGCATCTGGCTGGCCACCCGGCGCTGAGCCGGGTGGGTGGCGCCGTCAGACCGGCGGGATGCGCAGCATCTGCCCCGGGTAGATCTTGTCCGGATGCGTGAGCATGGGCTTGTTGGCCTCGAAGATCACCGGGTACTTGTTGGCGTCGCCGTAGAACTTCTTGGCGATCTTGGACAGGTTGTCACCGCTGACCACGGTGTGCCACTGCGCCTCGGGCTGCGGTGTCTCCACCACCAGCAGGTCGTTGACCTTTTCCACGCCGGCCACGTTGCCGCAGCACAGCAACACCTTTTCCTTGGTCGCCTGGTCGGCCACGGTGCCGGCCACGGTGACGGTGGCGCTGGGGGCGTCGAAGCCGATGTCCATGCCCTTGACGGTCAGGCCCTGGGCAGTGACATAGGTGGCGATCGCGTCACCGGCGGCCTTGCTCAGCGCGGCCACCTTTTCTGGCGTGGGCGCCGCCGCGGCGGCTTCTTGTGCGGCCTTGGCTTCACCACGACCGAAAAGCTTCTCGCCCGCTTCCTTCATGAACGACATCAATCCCATGCTCTTCTCCAGTTTCGGTGCGAACACCAGAAGGGTTCATTTTAGGCGTCTCTGGCCATGGCAATGGCCACGGCAGTCAGGCCGCGAGCAGACCCCGGGTCTCGATGAAGCGCACCACTTCGGCCAGGCCCTCCCGCGTGCGCAGATTCGTCATCACCCAGGGTCGGCCGGGCCGCATGCGCTGGGTGTCGGCAGCCATCACTTCCAGGCTGGCGCCCACGTGGGGGGCGAGGTCGGTCTTGTTGATGACGAAGAGGTCGCTCTTGGTGATGCCGGGCCCGCCCTTGCGCGGGATCTTCTCGCCGGCGGCGACGTCGATGACGTAGATCGTGAGGTCGCTCAGCTCGGGGCTGAAGGTGGCGGCCAGGTTGTCGCCGCCGGATTCGATGAACACGATGTCGGCGTCGGGGAACTGCTCGAGCATGCGGTCCACGGCTTCCAGGTTGATCGACGCGTCTTCGCGGATGGCGGTGTGCGGGCAGCCGCCGGTTTCCACGCCCATGATGCGCTCGGGCGCCAGCGCGCCGGCCACCGTGAGCAGGCGCTGGTCTTCCTTGGTGTAGATGTCGTTGGTGACGACGACCAGGTCCCAGCGCTCGCGCATGGTCTTGCACAACATCTCCACCAGCGTCGTCTTGCCGCTGCCCACCGGGCCGCCGATGCCCACGCGCAGGGGGGGCAGCTTCTTGGTGCGGCCGGGGATGCGGTGCAGCGGCGATGAACTCATGATCTGAACAGCCTCGAATATTGCGTTTCGTGTTGCGCCGAAAGAATGGCGAGCATGGGCGTGAAAGCCTGGCGTTCACCGTCGGGCAGCGCGGCGGCGGCATCCACCGCGTCAGGGATCGCCGCCGCCAGCCGCGCCAGCAGGCGCTGTGCCGCGGCCTGGCCCAGCGGCACCGTCTTCATCGCAGCCTGCGCCATGTTTTCCGCCCAGCTCCAGGCAAAGGCCAGCAGGGCACCACGCGGCGTCGCGCCGGCCAGCACGGTGGCCAGGGCAAAGGCCACCGGCCACAGCGGTGCCGGCTGCAGGGCGGCCAGGGTGAGCAGGCGCGGGTCTTCGCTTTGCTCGCCGTTGCGCAACCATTCCAGCAGCGAACGACCGGTCTGCATGGACTGCTGGCGCGCTTCGGCGGTCTCACGTGTCTGGTCGGCCCAGGCATTGAGCGCTGCGATGCGAGCGCAGTCTCCGGCCTGCCAGGCGGCCATGGCCTGCGCCGCGAGGGCCAGGTCGCAGCGCACCAGGCTCAGTTGCAACTGGTGCAGCAGCCAGTCGCCGGCCTGGTCTTCGCCGACCACCAGCCTTGCCTCGACGGCCGCTTCCAGGCCCTCCGAATAGCTGAAACCGCCCACCGGCAGCGCCGGCGAGGCCAGCCACATGAGGCGCAGCAAGGGCGCCGCGTCGTCGCCCATTCAGTGGCCGTGACCGTGCCATGGTCGTGTCCGCAGCCCGGGCCGTGGACATGGGCACCCGGGGCTGCTGGCGCCGCCGCGACGGGAACGTTCAACGGCTTGCCACGGGGTACGGCTGCGGTGGCCGGGCTCTCGTGCGCGTGCGGCTGCGCGTGCCCGTGTTCATGCGTGTGAGCGTCGCCCCCGTGCGCTGCATAGGCGCCGCCTTCGGGTTCGAAGGGCGCCAACTCCTCGCTGACCGTCAGGTGCAGGCGTTGCAGCATCTCGCCCAGCACGTGGTCGGGCTCGAACTTCAGGTGGTCGGGTTTCAGTTCCACCGCCACGTGCCGGTTGCCCAGATGGTAGGCGGCGCGCAGCAGGTCGCTTGGCGCGCCGTGTGGGCCCTGGCGCACCACCAGCACCGGCTGCGGTGCAGCGCGCACGACCACCAGCGAACCGTCCTCGGCCACCAGCACGTCGCCGCCGCGCACCACGCTGCCGCGCGGCAGGAATACACCCAGCCGACGGCCGGCGGAGTCGGTGGCCTCGAAGCGGCTTTTCTGGCGCAGGTCCCAGTCCAGTTCCACGGTGGCCGCGCGCTTGAGCAGGGCGCCGGCCAGGCCGCTGCCAAGTGGCACGAGTTTGTTTACGCTGAGCATGGTGACCCCGGCGTCAGTCAGAACAGGAAATACCGCTGCGCCATCGGCAGCAGCGTGGCCGGGTCGCAGGTGAGCAACTGGCCGTCGGCGCGCACCTCGTAGGTCTGGGCGTCGATCTCCATGCGCGGCAGGTACGCGTTGTGCACCATGTCGGCCTTCTTCACCGTGCGGCAACCGTGCACGGCGGAAAGCCGCTTGCGCAGGCCGAGTCCGTCGGCGATATCGCCACGCAGCGCGGTCTGGCTGACGAAGGTGAGGCTGGTCGCAGGCAGCACGCGGCCGTAGCTGCCGAACATCGGGCGGTAATGCACCGGCTGCGGCGTGGGGATGCTGGCGTTGGGGTCGCCCATGGCCGCCGCGGCTATGAAGCCGCCCTTGAGGATGAGGCTGGGCTTGACGCCGAAGAAGGCCGGCCGCCACAGCACCAGGTCGGCCCATTTGCCGACCTCGATGCTGCCCACGTCGTGGCTGATGCCGTGGGCGATGGCGGGGTTGATGGTGTATTTGGCGATATAGCGCTTGGCGCGGAAGTTGTCGTTGCGGGGGTCGTGTTCGACGCTGCCCTCACCCCCCGCCCTCTCCCGCGCTGCGGGAGAGGGGGCCAGGAAACCGCGCTGGCCCTTCATCTTGTGCGCTGTCTGCCAGGTGCGGATGATCACCTCGCCCACGCGCCCCATGGCCTGGCTGTCGCTGGCCATGATGCTGATGGCGCCCAGGTCGTGCAGCACGTCCTCGGCGGCAATGGTCTCGCGGCGGATGCGGCTTTCGGCGAAGGCCAGGTCCTCGGCGATGCCGGCGTCGAGGTGGTGGCACACCATCAGCATGTCCAGGTGCTCGTCCAGCGTATTCACGGTGTACGGGCGCGTGGGGTTGGTGCTGCTAGGCAGTACGTTGGCCTCGCCCACCACCTTCATGATGTCGGGCGCGTGGCCGCCGCCGGCGCCTTCGCTGTGGAAGGTGTGGATGGTGCGGCCCTTGAAGGCGGCGATGCTGTCCTCGACGAAGCCGCTTTCGTTGAGCGTGTCGGTGTGGATGGCGACCTGCGTGTCGGTGACCTCGGCCATGGTCAGGCAGTTGTCGATGGCCGCCGGCGTGGTGCCCCAGTCCTCGTGCAGCTTCAGGCCTATGGCTCCGGCGGCGATCTGCTGGCTCAAGGCCTCCGGCCGCGTCGCGTTGCCCTTGCCCAGGAAGCCCAGGTTCATGGGAAAGGCCTCGGCGGCCTGCAACATGCGGTGGATGTTCTCAGGGCCGGGCGTGCAGGTGGTGGCGTAGGTGCCGGTGGCCGGGCCGGTGCCGCCGCCGAGCATGGTGGTGATGCCCGAATACAGCGCCTCGTCGATCTGCTGCGGGCAGATGAAGTGGATGTGGCTGTCGATGCCGCCGGCGGTGACAATGAGGCCTTCGCCGGCAATGATCTCGGTGCCGGGGCCGATGACGATGTCCACCCCGGGCTGGGTGTCCGGGTTGCCGGCCTTGCCGATGGCCGCGATGCGGCAGCCCTTCAGGCCGATGTCGGCCTTCACGATGCCCCAGTGGTCGACGATGAGTGCATTGGTGATGACGCAATCGCAGGCCTCGTGCTGGCCGGGGCCGTTGACGACCTGGCTCTGGCCCATGCCGTCGCGGATGGTCTTGCCGCCGCCGAACTTGACCTCTTCACCGTAGCCGCCAGCACGCAAAGTCAGGTCGGCCTCGACCTCGATCACCAGTCCGGTATCGGCCAGCCGCAGGCGGTCGCCCACGGTGGGGCCGTACATCTCGGCATAGGCGCGTCTGCCCAGGGTCGCCATCACGCCTCCCGCCGGGCCGTTCCAAGGGAGGCGACGGCCCCCTCGGGCGGTAGCACAGCTTGGGGGTTCATCAGATTCCTCCGTTGACGAGGCCGCGGAAACCCCAGACCTGCCGCAGCCCGGCATAAGCCACCAGTTCCACCGTGCGTTCCTGGCCGGGTTCGAAGCGCACCGCCGTGCCGCTGGGGATATTCAGCCGCATGCCCTTGGCGGCCTGGCGGTCGAAATGCAGCGCCGCATTGGTCTCTGCAAAGTGGTAGTGCGAGCCGACCTGCACGGGTCGGTCGCCGGTGTTGGCAACGACCAGCGCGCGCGTGTCGCGCCCGGGGTTGAGCACGTGTTCGGGGCCGTCGGTGAAGAGTTCGCCGGGGATCATGCGGGGGGCTCCTGGGAAGTCAGCCGATCGGCTGGTGCACCGTGACGAGCTTGGTGCCGTCGGGGAAGGTGGCCTCGACCTGGATGTCGTGGATCATCTCCGGCACCCCTTCCATCACGTCGGCACGGCCGAGCACGGTCTTGCCCTCGCTCATGAGCTGCGCCACGGTCTTGCCGTCGCGCGCGCCTTCCATGATGGCGGCGGTGATCAACGCCACCGCTTCCGGGTGATTGAGCTTCAGCCCGCGCGCCTTGCGGCGTTCGGCCAGCAAGGCCGCGGTGAAGATCAGCAGCTTGTCCTTCTCGCGCGGGGTCAGGTCCATGGCGATGGCGGCGGTGGCGTCGGTGGTGGGCAGGTCGGCCTGCATCGTAAACGCTGGATCGCGATGTGACGTGGATGAGACGCGGCAGTTCGCGCTGGCGCGGATCGTGCATGTCCGGGTGCACCATGTCGACGCAGACCTCCACCGTCCAGGGTGCACCGGCAACGGGCGCCGCCGCACCGCAGCAGCGCGTCATCAAGGTGCGGCGCGACTACAACGCCTGGGTCGCGCGCGAGACGATGGAGGACTACGCGCTGCGCTTCACGCCGCGATCGTTCCGCAAGTGGAGCGAATGGCGCGTGGCGCACACGGCCCTGGGCGGCGCGGCTTCGTTCCTGGTACTGGAAGCGGTGGGCGCCACGCTGCTGCTGCAGTTCGGCTTCGTCAACGCGTTCTGGGCCATCGTGGCCACCGGGCTGGTGATCTTTGCCGCCGGGCTGCCGATCAGCGTCTACGCCGCCAAATACGGGCTGGACATGGACCTGCTGACGCGCGGCGCCGGCTTCGGCTATATCGGCAGCACGATCACCAGCCTCATCTACGCCAGCTTCACCTTCATCTTCTTCGCGCTCGAAGCGGCCATCATGGCCTACGCGCTGGAACTGGCCTTCGACATTCCGCCGGCCTGGGGCTACCTGATCTGCGCGCTGGTGGTCATTCCGCTGGTCACGCACGGCGTCACCGCCATCAGCCAGTTGCAGGCGTGGACACTGCCGCTGTGGCTGGTGCTGCTGGTGCTGCCGTACGTTTACGTCTTCCAGGCGCACCCGAACCTGGTGAGCGACCTGCGCAGCTACGCCGGTGAAGATGGGCGTGGTGGCGCCTTCGACCCGCTGCTCTTCGGCGGCGCGCTCACGGTGGGCGTGGCGCTGATCACGCAGATGGGCGAACAGGTCGACTACCTGCGCTTCATGCCCGAGAAGACGCGCGCCAACCGCTGGCGCTGGTGGGCCGGCGTGCTGGTGGGCGGCCCGGGTTGGGTGTTGCCGGGGGTGCTGAAGATGCTGGGCGGTGCGCTGCTGGCCTATCTCGCACTGACGCTGGCGGTGCCGGCCGACCGCGTGGTGGACCCCAACCAGATGTACCTGGCGGCCTACGAGACCGTCTTCTCCAACTACGGCTGGGCGGTGGCGGCCACGGCACTGCTGGTGGTGGTGAGCCAGCTCAAGATCAACGTCACGAATGCGTATGCCGGCAGCCTGGCCTGGAGCAACTTCTTCGCCCGGCTCACGCACAGCCACCCCGGGCGCGTGGTGTGGATGGTGTTCAACACCTTGATCGCGCTGATGCTGATGGAGCTGGAGGTCTTCCAGGCCATCGGCGGCGTGCTGGGTCTCTATGCCAATATCGCCATCAGCTGGATCATGGCCGTGGTGGCCGACCTGGTGGTCAACAAGCCGCTGGGGCTCAGTCCCAGGGGCGTGGAATTCAAACGCGCGCACCTGTATGACATCAATCCGGTGGGCGTGGGCGCCATGGGCGCGGCTTCGGTGTTGTCGATGCTGGCCTACCTGGGCGTCTTCGGCGCCGCGGCGCAGGCCTTCTCGGCCGTCATCGCGATGACGGTGGCCTTCGTCACGGCGCCGCTCATCGCCTGGGCGACGAAGGGCCGCTACTACATCGCGCGGTCCTCGCCCGTTGCCGACATCGCGGCGCCGGCGGTCACCGGCGCCAGCCTGCAGCCGTCGGCCGACTCCGGCGCCTATCTCGGCGCGGCGCGCCGCGTGCGCCCCTGCGTCATCTGCGAGCGGCCCTACGAAGGCGAGGACATGGCCTCGTGCCCGGCCTACGGCGGCCCGATCTGTTCGCTGTGCTGTTCGCTCGACGCGCGTTGCCACGACCTGTGCAAGCCCGAGGCGGCGCGCGCTGCGGTGCAGTTCAACGCCGTGCTGAGGGGGTTGACGCCGCGCGCCTGGTGGCCGCAGCTGGACACCGGCCTGGGCCGCTACCTGCTGCTGATGGCGGTGGTGGCGCCGGCGCTGGCGGCGCTGATGCTGCTGCTGTACCGCGCCGAACTGCACCAGCTGGGCGACGCTGCGGCCGCCGCCG
>JAABPT010000430.1 GCA_011391855.1 Burkholderiales bacterium | reverse complement strand
GGCCTGACCATCGCCAAGATGCTGACCGACCTGATGGGCGGCGAGATGACCGTGTCGTCGCGGCTGGCGGCCACCGCTGCCGGCAATTCGGCAGCAACGGCAACCGGCACGTCGCGCGCTGCCGGCAGCGGCACACTGTTCCGCATCCGCCTCTTCCTGCCCGAACTGCAAGGTGCGCGCACCGTTCCGCTGCCCGCGCCGCGTGGCGCCTATGCCGGCCGGCGGCGGCGCGTGCTGGTGGTGGACAACGAAGAGGTCGACCGCACGCTGCTGGCAAGCCGGCTGGAAGCGCTGGGTTTCGAGGTGCTGCAGGCCGGCTCCGGCCTGGCGGCGCTGGGCCTGCTGCACGAATGGCCCGTGGACGCCATCCTGATGGACCTGGCGATGCCCGGCATCGACGGCTGGGAGACCCTCCGTACGCTGCGCCGCCAGCGCCTGAGCGACGCCCCGGTGGCCATCGTCTCGGCCAATGCCTTCGACAAGGGGCAGGACAACGACGTCGGCATCACGGCCGCCGATTTCATCACCAAGCCGGTGCGCTTCGACGAACTGCTCGACTGGCTCGGCGCCCGACTCGCGCTGCAGTGGCAGGCCGCGCCGATCAGCGCCGCGATGGACGCCGTACAGCCGCAGGCGCTGGCAGCAGCGTTGCAGACGAAGCCACCCGCGGCGACGCCGTCGCGCGAACAACTGCAGGCCTTGCAGCAGGTGGTGGAACTGGGCTACCCGCGTGGCGTGATGCGCCTGCTCGACGAGATCGAGCAGGCGCGCCCCGACTGCCACGCCTGGCTGGCGCCGCTGCGCACGCTGGCCGCCCGCTTCGAATTCGACCGCATGACCCCCTGGATCCAAGATGCCATCGCCAAGACCCACCCAGCCTGAGCGTCTTCAATCCTCATTGGGCGAGCCCTTGCGTGAACGCCTGGCCGACCGCGCCCACGCCGGGCTGGTGCTGATCGTCGACGACGTGCCCGACAACCTGGCCGTGCTGCACGACGCGCTCGACGCTGCCGGCTACACCGTGCTCGTGGCCACCGAAGGCGCCAGCGCGCTGCAGCGCGCCGCGCAGGCCGAACCCGACATCGTGCTGCTCGACGCCGTGATGCCCGGCATGGATGGCTTCGAGGTCGCGCGCCGCCTGAAGGCCGGGCCCGAGACGGCGCACATCCCCATCGTCTTCATGACCGGCCTCACCGACACCGAGCACGTGCTCGCCGCCTTCGACGCCGGCGGCGTGGACTACGTGACCAAGCCGATCCGGCCGCCGGAGATCATTGCCCGCATGGCCGTGCACATGCAGTCGGCGCGGCAGGCGCGGCAGGCGCGCAATGCGCTGGACGCCTACGGCCACGCCACCATCGCCGTACGCCTGGACGAAGGCCGCGTGCGCCTCGTCTGGCAGACGGCACTGGCCCGGCAATGGCTGCCCATGTATTTCGGCACCGCGCCCGACGAGGTGCCGGAGCTGCTGGTGGACTGGCTGCGCTCGGCCGCCTACGGCCGCGAAGTGCGGCCGCTGGCCACTGCGCGCGAATCGCGCCGGTTGGTGTGCACGCTGCAGGGCCGCACGGTGGACGACGACTGGCTGGTGGTGCTGCGCGAAGTGAGCGACGCCGCCACCGTGGAAGCCACGATGCAGGCGCTGCGCCTCACGCTGCGCGAGAGCGAGGTCCTGTACTGGGTGGTGAAGGGCAAGACCAACCGCGATATCGGTGACATCCTCGGTTCCAGCCCGGCTACGGTCAAGAAGCACCTGGAGCGGGTGTACGAAAAGCTCGGCGTGGAAACACGCACCGCGGCGGCGGCGCTGGCGATGCAGAAGGTGCGTGAACTGGCGCGGTTCTGACCGCCTTTAGGCTATCGCGGCCGCGACGCGGCCGGCCGCATCAACCCCATCTGCTGCGAACTCGGCGTCACCGTGGCGTCGAAGGGGTGATTCGCCTGCCAGCCCACGGCGGCCAGGATCTTCCGCACGTACAGCCGCGTCTCGGCATAGGGCGGCACGCCCAGGTAGCGGTCGACCGCGCGCTCGCCGGCGTTGTACGCGGCGGCCACCAGCCGCACATCGCCTTCGAAATACGCCATCAACCAGCGCAGGTAGGCCATGCCACCGCGGATGTTCTGTACCGGGTCCTTGATGTTGCGCACCCCGAAACGCGACGCGGTGCCCGGGATCAACTGCATCAAGCCATAGGCGCTCTTCGGCGATTCGGCGTCGGCGTCGAAATTGGATTCGGTGGCCATGATGGCCAGCACCAGGTGCGGCTGCAATTGATATTCCGGTGCCACCAGGTTGACGAAGCGCACGATGGGTTCTGGCGCATGGGAAGGCGGCGGCGGAGCAGGCATTGCAAGCACCGCAGGCAACTTGGCCGGCGCGGCGCCGCGCGCGGGCGGCGAACGCGGCGGGGGGGGTGGGGGCGCCGCTGCAATGCGGTCTTCCTCGGGCGGGCGCAGGCAGTCCGGCGGCGCACCGCGCGGCGTGCCCATGCGGGCGAGGATGTTGCGCGCCTGCTCGTAGCCCTGCTCGGCGGCGGCGGCAAACAGGTGTGCGGCCTGGGCCTCGTCGCGCTCGATGCCGCGCGCGTTGGTCAGCATCCAGGCCAGGTTGAATTGGGCCTCGGCGTCGCCATACCGCGCCGCACGGCAGTACAACTCGGCTGCACGCACGGGGTCGCGCGGCACGCCGTCGCCGAATTCGTGGGCCTTGGCCTCCTGCCGCCAGCTCACCACCTGCACCGGGACAACGAGCCCCCGCTCCGGCGGCGGCGTGGCCGGTCGCGGCAGGTCGTCGAGCGTGAGCGCGCTGGTGAACGCCGCCGGCTGGGCCAAGGCGGGCGCGGTGGCCAGCAGCATGCCTGCGGTCAGCGCCGCCAACAGCGACAAGGTGTGGTGCCCGGCCCGCCGCAGGGCCGGGCGCGGGGCCGGGCGCGGGGCGGGCCACCGCCCGGTGGCGGGGTGGGCGTGCAGGGGGACGGGGTAGCGCAGGGTCACGCTTCGAGTCTAACGATCCCGGGCCGGGCCGTGGGATGTACGCCGGACGGCGTATTCCGCGGTCGGCCCGGGCTGCCCAGACTCCACCCTGTCGTCAAGACCTTCATCCCCCACAGGAGCCCTCACCCATGAATATCACCCGTCGCCAAGCCGGCAAGACCCTCACCGCCATGACGCTGGCCCTGGCCACGCTCGGCTATTCCAGCTTTGCCAGTGCGCAGGACACCATCAAGGTGGGTGTGCTGCACTCGCTGAGCGGCACCATGGCCATTTCGGAGACGGTGCTCAAGGACACCGTGCTGATGGCCATCGACGAGATCAACGCCAAGGGCGGCGTGCTGGGCAAGAAGCTCGAGCCCGTGGTGGTGGACCCGGCCTCCAACTGGCCGCTGTTCGCCGAGAAGGCCAAGCAGCTGATCAGCCAGGACAAGGTAGCAGTCACTTTCGGCTGCTGGACGAGTGTTTCGCGCAAGAGCGTGCTGCCGGTGTTCGAGGAAACCAACGCGCTGCTCTTCTACCCGGTGCAGTACGAAGGCGAGGAATTGAGCAAGAACGTCTTCTACACCGGTGCCGCGCCCAACCAGCAGGCCATTCCCGCGGTGGAGTACCTGATGAGCAAGGACGGCGGCAGCGCCAAGCGCTGGGTGTTGCTCGGCACCGACTATGTGTACCCGCGCACCACGAACAAGATCCTGCGCGCCTTCCTGAAGGCCAAGGGCGTGGCCGACGCCGACATCATGGAGGAGTACACCCCCTTCGGCCACAGCGACTACCAGACCATCATCGCCAAGATCAAGAAGTTCGCCGGCGAGGGCAAGAAGACGGCCGTGGTCTCCACCATCAACGGTGACAGCAACGTGCCCTTCTACAAGGAGCTGGGCAACCAGGGCCTGAAGGCCACCGACGTGCCGGTGGTGGCGTTCAGCGTGGGTGAAGAGGAACTGCGCGGCGTCGATACCAAGCCGCTGGTCGGCCACCTCGCGGCCTGGAACTATTTCCAGTCGATCAAGAACCCGACCAACGACGAGTTCATCAAGAAGTGGAGCGCCTACGCCAAGGCCAAGGGCATCGCCGGCCACAAGGACAAGGCGCTGACCAACGACCCGATGGAAGCCACCTATATCGGTGTGCACATGTGGGCGCAGGCAGTGACCAAGGCCAAGAGCACCGATACCGACAAGGTCATCGCCGCCATGGCCGGCCAGACCTTCAAGGCGCCCAGCGGCATCGTCAGCAAGATGGACGAGAAGAACCACCACCTGCACAAGAGCGTGTTCATCGGCGAGATCAAGGCCGACGGCCAGTTCAACGTGGTGTGGAAGACGCCGGGCCCGGTGGCCGCCGACCCCTGGAGCGACTA
>JAABPT010000429.1 GCA_011391855.1 Burkholderiales bacterium | reverse complement strand
AGGCGCTGCTCGCCCATGCCGACCAGGACATGTACCGGGTCAAGCACCAACACGACGTCGCTGCCCCAGCCCCAGCCCAACCCCCAGCCCCTGTGCGGGCCTGAGGTTTCCCTTCGTCAGCTTCGTGGCACAGGCATCGACGGCCCTTGGCCCGACAGCCGCGCCAGCAGTAGCCCGCAGAAGCTACACGCCGGTCATCCAAGCCACCGTTCACGACCACGCCAACACCGGGCCAGCGTGAAGGCCGATCCCCGGCCGGTCAGTCGGCCGGCTGTGTCAAGGTGCGCCGGCCGCCAGGCCTTCGTTGATCGCCGCCGGGTGCGTGCGGCTGACGATCAACGCCGCATGCAGGTACAGGCCGTTGAGCAGGCGCTTGGCGCGCTCGCGGTCGAAGCCGGGCCAGGAGGCGATCTCGGTGACATTGCAGGGCCGCCGGCGCAGCTGTTCCACCGCCGCTTCCAGCGACCCGCTCAGGCCCAGCCGGTGCAGCGCCGACCCCGGCGCCACGCGGTAGGCAGCCGGGCCGGCGATTTCGGGCAGCAGCGTCTCGCGCGCACCGCGCAGGGCCAGCTCCCACAGCAGCGGGCTCAGGTCCGCATACTGGCGCGGCTCGCCCACGCGGGCGGCGTCGCCGCTGGCCAGCGGGCGCAGCCGCGCCGGTTCCACGTGCAGCACACGCAGGTCGCCCAGTTCCAGCGCCAGCAACTGCTGCAGCGGCAGCGCGCAGTGCAGCGAGCCGTCGGCCGCGAAAACGGTGAGGGGAATGACGCGGTAGTGGTATTGCAGGTGCAGCAGCAAAGGGCGGCCGTGGCGCACGGCGGCCGCCAGCACCTCCAGCGCTTCGAGCCCTGCGCCGGCATCGTCGGCGGGGTCGAAACGCATCAGGTCCTGCAGCAGCGAGGCGTTCAGCGAAGTCAACAGCGTGGCGCCCGCCTCGGTTTCGGCGTCGTGCAGCACGCCTTCGTGCTGGCGCTGGAAGTCGCTCAGGTGCATCAGCTCGGCACCGTCGGCAGGCAGGGTCGATTCGAACATGGAGGGGTCTCGGGCGCGACGCGCGCCGTGGCTTTGACGGTATTGGAACCGTGACCGCGGTGCGATGCCGATTCCAGGTGTGACGGGATGTGTGCGCCCGCCGCATAGACTGCGCCGATGCGCCCGCCCGCACCACGCCACCGAGGGATCCTGCCATGACCGACGCGCGGCGCGGCTTTGCCCTGGGTGTTCTGGGCGTGGTGATCTTCGCGATGACCTTGCCGATGACGCGCCTGGCCGTGGGTGACGCGAGCGACCCGCAGTTGCCGCCGGCCTTCGTCACCGCCGGCCGCGCGGCCGTGGCCGGGCTGCTGAGTGCGCTGTACCTGCTGGCGTTGCGCGCACCGCCGCCAGCGCGCCGGCACTGGCCGACGCTGGCGGTCAGCGCCTTGGGCACGGTGGTGGGCTTCCCGCTCTTCCTGGCGCTGGCATTGCGCCAGGTGGACGCCATGCACGCGGCCGTCGTCACCGGGGTCCTGCCGCTGGGCACCGCGGTGGTGGCGGCGCTGGTGCTGCGGCAGCGACCTTCCCTGGGCTTCTGGGCCTGTGCGGTGCTGGGCTGCGCGCTGGTGCTGGTCTTCGCCGCCTGGCAGGGCAGCGGGCGGCTCGCCGCGGCCGACGGCCTGCTGCTGCTGGCGGTGTTGTCCGCGTCCATCGCCTACGTGGCGGGGGCGCAGGTGGCGGCGGTGCTGCCGGCGCAGCAGGTCATCTGCTGGGTGCTGGTGGGTTCGCTGCCGTTCACCCTGCCGGCGGCGCTGTGGTTGTGGCCCGACGCGCCGGCACGGCTGAGCGCCTGGCTGGGCTTCGGCTACACGGCGGTGTTCTCGATGTGGCTGGGCTTCTTCGCCTGGTACCGCGGTCTGGCGCTGGGCGGCGTGGTGCGGGTGAGCCAGACGCAACTGCTGCAGCCGTTCCTGGCGTTGTTGTTTGCGGTGCCGGTGCTGGGCGAGCGGCTGGAGCCGCTGACGGTGCTGTTTTCGCTGGCCGTCATCGCGGTGGTCTTCCTGGGCCGGCGCATGCCGGTGCAGCGGGGCGCGGCATGAGGACCCTGGGCGTGCTCGGCGGCATGAGCTGGGAGTCGACCGCCGTCTATTACAGGTTGCTCAACCAGGGCGTGGCGCAGCGCCTGGGCGGGCTGCACAGCGCGCCGTTGGTGCTGCACAACGTGGACTTCGCGCCGCTGGCCGCAATGCAGGCTGCCGGTGACTGGGACGGTGCAGCCGCCGTGCTGGCCGCGGCCGCCCGCGGGTTGCGCCAGGCCGGCGCGTCGGCGCTGGTGCTGGCCACCAACACTATGCACAAGGTGGCCGACCGCATCGAAGCGGCATCCGGGCTGCCGCTGCTGCACATCGCCGACGCTACCGGCGCCGCGCTGCGTGCCGCGGGTGTTCGGCGCGCGGCCTTGCTGGGCACGCGCTTCACCATGGAAGACGACGGCATCGTGCTGCAGCGGCTGCGCCGGCGCCACGGCCTGGCGGTGGACGTACCGCCGGCTGCCGACCGCGAAGTCATGCACCGGGT
Organism: Burkholderiales bacterium; assembly: GCA_011391855.1. Taxonomy (GTDB): domain Bacteria; phylum Pseudomonadota; class Gammaproteobacteria; order Burkholderiales; family Burkholderiaceae_C; genus Rubrivivax. The sequence continues at coordinate 13,097 of JAABPT010000429.1, read as the reverse complement.
GATTTACGAAGAACTGTGCCGCGGCGTCGTCAGCCCCAGCTCGCGCGCGGCGGTGGTGTCGATGATCGAGCGCCTGCGTGCGGCCGGCGCCGAGGCGGTGATCCTGGGCTGCACCGAGATCGGCCTGCTCGTCGACGCGGCCTGCAGCCCCTTGCCGGTGTTCGACACCACGGCGCTGCACGCGGCGGCGGCGGTGGACTGGATGCTGGCCGAGCTTGAGCCTGGCGCAGAGTCAGGCTCAGACGCATGACCGGCGCATGCCGTCGGCCCGGCACTGGGGCCGTTTGAAGAGGAGATGCCATGAACCGCCGCTTCCATCAGCTCGACGTCTTCAGCGCCGTGCCGCTGAAAGGCAACCCGCTGGCCGTCGTGCACGACGCGCAGGGCCTGGACGACGCCACGATGGCCGCCTTCGCGCGCTGGACGAATCTGTCGGAAACCACCTTCCTGCTGCCGCCCACCGACGCCGCGGCCGACTACCGCGTGCGCATCTTCACTCCTGGCGGCGAACTGCCTTTCGCCGGCCACCCCACGCTGGGCAGCTGTCACGCCTGGCTGGCGGCTGGCGGCATGCCGCGCACGGCCGGCGTGGTGGTGCAGGAGTGCGGCGTGGGGCTGGTGAAGATCCGGCGCGGTGGTAGCGACGCGGCGCCCACGCGCGAAGGCGCCGGGAGGCTGTTTTTTGCAGCGCCGCCGCTGCGGCGCAGCGGGCCGTTGGACGAAGCCCTGGTGCAGCGCATCACGGCCGCTCTAGGCGTGGCACCGCATGACGTGCTGCACCACCAGTGGGTCGACAACGGTCCCGGCTGGTGCGCCGTGATGTTGCGCTCGGCCGCCCAGGTGCTGGCCTGCCGGCCCGACGCGGCATTGCTGGGCGACTTGCGGCTGGGCGTCGTGGGCCGGCACGAGGCCGTCAGCGATTCCGGCAGCGGGGCCCTGTTCGAGGTGCGCGCCTTCGTGCCCGCGCTGGGCGTGGGCGAGGACCCGGTCACCGGCAGCCTGAACGCCAGCCTGGCGCAATGGCTCATCGGCGCCGGGCTGGCGCCACCGACCTACTTGGTGGCGCAGGGCACGGCGCTCGGCCGCGCTGGAAGGGTGTACATCGAACAGGCCGGCGACACGGTCTGGGTGGGCGGCGACGTGGCCGGCTGCGTCGAAGGCACGGTGGCGCTGTGACGCTGGCCATCGACCATCTCGTGGTGGCGGCTGCGTCGCTGGCGCAGGGCGTGGCCTGGTGCGAGGCGACGCTGGGCGTGACGCCCCAGTCCGGCGGCACGCATGTGCTGTTCGGCACCCACAACCGGCTGCTGAAGATCGCCACGCCGGCCTTCCCGCAGGCGTATCTGGAGATCATCGCCGTCGACCCGGCCGCGCCGCCACAGCGCCGGGTGCGCTGGTTCGGCCTGGACGAGCCCGCATTGCAGCAGCGGCTGGCGGCGACGCCGTGCCTGATCCACGCCGTGGCACGCACCGAGACGTTGGGCACGCTTCGGCGTGCCCTGCTCGCTGCCGGGCTGGACCCGGGCGACGCGGTGCAGGCCAGCCGCGACACGCCGCAGGGCCGGCTGGCCTGGCAGATCCTGGTGCGCGCCGACGGCCGCCTGTTGTGCGGCGGCGCGCTGCCCACGTTGATCCAGTGGGAAGGCATGCATCCGGCGGCGCAGATGCCCGATTCTGGCCTGGCACTGCGCGCGCTGACCCTCAACGGCGTGCCGGCCACGGCGCGTGAACTGCTTCGGCTGCGCAACGTGCAGGTGCAATCCGGGCTCGGCCCTGCACTCTGCGCCACGCTGGCCACGCCGCTTGGCGACGTCATCCTGGAGTCCCCATGACCGAAGAACTGTTCCGCGAAGATGCCACGCTGCTGCAGTGCGAGGCCACCGTGCTGGCCTGCGACGAAGCCGGTGTGGTGCTCGACCGCACCGTCTTCTACCCGCTGGGCGGCGGCCAGGCGGGTGACGCCGGCACGCTGACCACGGCGTCGGGTGCCGTGTTGCAGGTGCTGCAGATTGCCGAAGCTCGCAAGCACCCGGCGCGCCCGGGCGACATCGCGCACGTGGTGGCGGCCGGCGCGGACCTGTCAGAGCTGCTGTCGGCGTTTGTGCCCGGCACTCGCGTGGTGGCGGCCATCGACGCCGAGCGCCGCCGCGCCCACATGCGTTTCCACACCGCCACCCACCTGTTGTGTGCGCTGGTGCCGCATCCAGTCGACGGCTGCTCCATCACCGCCGGCTATGCGCGGCTGGACTTTCACATGAACGAGCCGCTGGACAAGCAAGCGCTCACTGACGGCATTGCCCTCCTGGTGTCGGCGGCACGCCCGGTGCGCCACCGCTGGATCAGCGAGGCCGAGCTGGACGCCAACCCGCAGCTGGTGCGCAGCATGAGCGTGCAGCCGCCCAGATCGGAAACGGGCCTGGGGCGCGTGCGCGTGCTCGAGATCGAGGGTGTCGACTTGCAACCCTGCGGCGGCACGCACGTGGCCAATACGACCGAAGTCGGCCCCGTCATCGTCACGAAGATTGAGAAGAAATCAGCGATGACGCGACGCGTCATCCTCGGCTTTGCCGAGCCGGGCGCCAGCCCGGGCTGATTTCTTCGGGGAGCGCTCATGTCCGCGCAGCGGACGTGTGCGTTCACCAAAAGAAGAGCGCAATGACCCGAAGGGGTGAGCCCGGACGAAAGGCCGTCCCTGCGGACGGCCTTTCGCCTGGCGAACGGGTTGGGGCATGCAGGCCCGAACCCCGTGCTCGGCTTTGCCGATCCAGCCCCAGGCTGACCCCTACTTCGCCTGGTAGTCGTCGTGGCAGGCCTTGCAGCTCTGGCCCACGGCGCCCGCGGCGGCCTTGATCGCGTCGAGGCTGCCGGTCTTGGCTGCGGCATTCAGCTTGGCCACGTCCTCCTGCATCTTCAATGCGGCGGCGTCGAACTTCGCGCGTTCCTTCCAGACTTCGGGCTTGGCCTTGGTGTCGCCCTTGTCGGAGCCGTCGATGAAGGCGACGAAAGGCAGCTTGTCGATGGTGTCCAGCAGCGCGGCGTCCTCGGCGGCCACCTTGGCGTCGAAGGGCATGCGGCCGTTGGCCATGGCGAAGATGCGCCCGAGATGGAAGTTCTGGACCTGCATCACGCTCTGGCGGTAAATGATGGCCGCTTCGGCATTCTTGAACTGCGCGGCGGCGGGCAGCGCGGTGGCCAGGCCGATGGCGGCGGCCAGGATGAGACGGGTCATGCGCGAATCTCCGAAATGGGGTTGAGTCGAGGAGCACTGTCGACGTCGGATGCAGCCTACCGAACGACGACAGAGTTTAAGAACGAAGCCGCCGCGCCATGTCCGCTCCGCGGCATACCCCCACACCGGCGCGAACCCCATGCGCACCGCGGCCAAGTCGGGGTATGGTTGCAGCCCTTGCGAACTGCCCATGGCGGCCTCACCCGCTCGATGCCCGACCCCAACCTACTGCCCGTGCGCGTCTGGGACCTGCCGACGCGGCTTTTTCATTGGGTGCTGGCGCTGGCGATCGCCGGCTCGGTGCTCAGCGCCAAGATCGGCGGCAATGCCATGGTCTGGCACTTCCGTTTCGGCTATGTCGTCTTCACGCTGCTGGCGTTTCGGCTGCTGTGGGGCCTGATCGGCGGGCGCTGGTCGCGTTTTGCCAGCTTCCTCTACAGCCCGCGCACGGTATGGCGTTACCTGCGTGGCGCGCCGCGGCCGGGCGAAGCTCTCGACGTCGGCCACAACCCGCTGGGCAGCCTGTCGGTCTTTGCGCTGCTGGCCGTGCTGGCCGTGCAGGTGGGCACGGGTCTGGTCGCCGACGACGAGATCGCCAACCTGGGGCCGTTGAACCGCTTCGTGAGCAGCGCCACCGGCCTGGCCGCCACGGGCTGGCACAAGCAGTGGGGTCAGGGGCTGATCCTGGGCCTGGTGGCGCTGCACGTGGCGGCCATCGTGTTCTACCTGCTGCGCCGCAAGATCAACCTCGTGTGGCCCATGCTGCAGGGTGACAAGCTGCTGCCCGCCGGCACGCCGGCCAGCACCGACGGCCTGCCGCAGCACGTGCTGGCGCTGGCGCTGCTGGTGGCCTGCGCCAGCCTCGCAAGCTGGGTCGTGGGACTCGGCGGCTGACACCATGGACACCCCACCGCAGATCACGCTGGCCACCGCCGACGAGCCGGTGCTCGTCGATGCCGCACGCCATTTGTTTCGTGAATATGCCCAGGCCATCGGCGTCGACCTGTGCTTCCAGAATTTCGAAGTCGAAGTCGACGGCCTGCCCGGCGACTATGCGGCTCCAGCGGGTGCCTTGCTGGTGGCCTTGCTCGACGGCCAGCCCGCCGGCTGCGGTGCGCTGCGGCCGCTGCGCGACGTGGACTATCCCAACGCCTGCGAGATGAAGCGCCTGTACGTGCCGCGCGCCTTTCGCCGCTTCGGCCTGGGGCGTCTGATTGCGCAGCAATTGATCGACCTGGCCACGCAGGCCGGCTATTCGACGCTGCTGCTCGACACCTTGGACGACATGGAAGCGGCACGCGGCCTGTACGCATCGCTCGGCTTCGTCGACATTCCGCCGTACTACTACAACCCGATCCCGGGCGCGCACTACCTCAAGGTCGACCTCGACACCCCCGGCACGCGCTGGTAACCCCCGCTGAACGATGAGCCCCGTCGCCCCGCCCGGCAGCCCCGAATTCGAAGCGCTGCTGCACGCCATCCGCTTCCCGGGCGATGCCGACCCGCATGAGACCCGCGAGTGGCTGGACGCGCTGGCCACGCTGGTGCGCACCAGCGGGCCCGAGCGTGCACGCTTCGTGCTGAGTGCGCTGCAGGACGAGGCGCGCCGCCATGCGCTGGCCTGGCAGCCGCAGCGTCAGACGCCGTACGTCAACACCATCTCGCTGCAGGAGCAAGCCGCCTTTCCGGGCCATCTGGAGATCGAGCAGAAGCTGGCGGCCATCATGCGCTGGAACGCGCTGGCGATGGTGGTGCGCGCCAACCAGCGCCAGGGTGAACTGGGCGGCCACATTGCCAGCTATGCGTCGGCAGCCGACCTGTTCGAAGTGGGCTTCAACCACTTCTTCCGCGCCCGCGTGGACGGGCCGGGCGGCCACGGCGGCGACCTGGTGTTCTTCCAGCCGCACTCGGCGCCAGGCGTTTATGCGCGCGCCTTTCTCGAAGGGAGGCTGAGCGAAGCCGACCTCGACCATTACCGGCAGGAGGTGGCGGCGCAGGCCGAGCGCGCCGCCGGCGGCACGGCGCGCGGCCTGAGCTCCTACCCGCACCCCTGGCTGATGCCCGACTTCTGGCAGTTCCCCACCGGGTCCATGGGTCTGGGGCCGCTGTCGGCGGTGTACCAGGCGCGCTTCATGCGGTACCTGGAACACCGCGGCGTGCTCGCGGCTTCGGACCGGCGCATCTGGGGCTTCTTCGGCGACGGCGAGATGGACGAGCCCGAATCGCTGGCCGGCCTGAGCGTGGCCGCGCGCGAGCATCTCGACAACCTCGTCTTCGTCGTCAATTGCAACCTGCAGCGGCTGGACGGCCCGGTGCGCGGCAACGGCCGCATCATCGACGAACTGGAAACGGTGTTCGCCGGCGCCGGCTGGCACGTCGTCAAGCTGGTCTGGGGCAGCGACTGGGACCCGCTCTTCGCGCGCGACCACACGCAGGCCCTGGCGCGCGCCTTTGCGCGCACGGTGGACGGCCAGTTCCAGACCTTCAGTGCCAACGACGGCGCCTACAACCGCGAGAAATTCTTCGGCCAGAGCCCGGAGCTGGAGGCCCTGGTCAACGCCATGACCGACAGCGAGATCGACCGCCTGCACCGCGGCGGCCACGACCTGGTGAAGATCCACGCCGCCTATGCCGCGGCCGTGGCCCACCGCGGCGCGCCGGTGGTGATCCTGGCCAAGACCATGAAGGGCTACGGCATGGGTGCCAGCGGCCAGGGTCGCATGACGACGCACCAGCAGAAGAAGCTCGAAGGTGCCGACCTGCTGGACTTCGTGCGCCGCTTCCGGCTGCCGATGAGCGACGAAGACGCGTTGGCGCAGCGCTTCTTCCGCCCTGCCGACAACAGCCCCGAGATGCGCCACTTGCGCCAGCGCCGGGCTGCCCTGGGCGGCCCGCTGCCCGCACGCCGGACCGACGCGCCGGGGCTGCCGGTACCGGCGGTGGACGACTTCGCCGGCTTTGCCCTGCAGGCCGGCGGCAAGGAGATGAGCACCACCATGGCCTTCGTGCGCATGCTGGCCAGCCTGCTGAAGGCGCCCGAGCTCGGGCCGCGCATCGTGCCCATCGTCGCCGACGAGGCCCGCACCTTCGGCATGGCGAGCCTCTTCCGCCAGGTCGGCATCTACGCCCCCGAGGGCCAGCGCTACGAACCCGAGGATGCGGCCAGCCTGATGAGCTACCGCGAGGCGCGCGACGGCCAGATTCTGGAAGAAGGCATCAGCGAAGCCGGCGCGCTGGCGTCGTGGACGGCGGCGGCCACCAGCCACAGCACGCATGGCCTGACCATGCTGCCGTTCTACATCTACTACTCGATGTTCGGCTTCCAGCGCGTGGGCGACCTGATCTGGGCCGCCGCGGACCAGCGTTCGCGCGGCTTCCTGCTCGGCGCCACCGCAGGCCGCACCACGCTGGGTGGCGAAGGCCTGCAGCACCAGGACGGCCACAGCCACCTGGTGGCCAGCACGGTGCCCAACTGCGTGGCCTGGGACCCGGGCTTCGCCTACGAACTGGCACTCATCGTGCACCACGGCATGCGGCGCATGCTGGCGTTGAAGCACGACGTCTTCTTCTACATCACGGTGATGAACCAGAACCACGCCCAGCCGTCGATGCCGGCGGGCGTGGAAGCAGGCGTGCTGCGCGGCTTGTACCGGCTGCCACCGCCGGCGCCGCTGCCGCTACCGTGCCTGCGCTGCGTGCTGGTGGGCAGCGGCGCCATCCTGCACGAGGTGATCGAGGCGGCGAAGTGGCTGGCCGAACACTGGCAGGTGCAGGCCGACGTGTTCAGCGCCACCAGCTTCAGCGAACTGGCGCGCGAGGGCCAGTCGCTGGAACGCGCACGCGTGCTGGGCGCCGAAGCGGTCGGCCTGCCGTGGGCCACACAGGTGCTGCAGGGCACCGTGGGCCCCATCGTCGCCGTCACCGACTATGTGCGCGCCGTGCCCGAACAGCTGCGCGCCTGGGTGCCGGCGGGCCGGCGCTACGTGACGCTGGGTACCGACGGTTTCGGCCGCAGCGACAGCCGCGCCCAGCTGCGCGAATTCTTCGAAGTCGGCCCGCGCCACATCGTGCTGCGCGCCCTGCAGGCGCTGGCCGACGACGGCGCCGCGGACGCTGCCCTGCCCGCCGCGGCGCGCGCTCGCTACGGCTTGTCGGCTGGGCCCGACCCGTGGACCGTCTGAAACCCGCCGCGCTTGCGGCATCATCCGGGGCATGAGCCCCACACCCATCGAACTCCGCGCCGGCGAATTGCGCCTGGCCTTGCGACCCGACCTTGGCGGCTCAATAGCCGGCCTGTGGCTGGGCGGCCCGCAGGGCGAACAGCCCGTGCTGCGCAGCACCGAGGCGGGCGAACTGGCTTCGTCGCGGCTGTCGGGCTGCTACCCGCTGGCGCCGTATTCCAACCGCCTGGGCTACCGGCGCTTTCGCTGGCTGGGGCAGGACCACACCACGGCGCCGAATTTCGACGACAACCCGCATTCGGTGCACGGCGTGGCCTGGCAACGCCGCTGGGAAGTGCTGGGCACGCACGGACACGAGGCCGAGTTGCGCTACGAACACGTGGCCGACGAACACTGGCCCTTCGCTTTCGAACTGCGCCAGCGCTATGTGCTCACGCCGGCGGCGCTGGAGGTGCACCTGGCCTTCACCAACCACGCCGCGCACCTGGCGCCGGTGGGGCTGGGCTGGCACCCGTATTTCCCCAAACGTTCGCGCAGCCGCTTGCACATCGAACTGACCGACCGCTGGGAGAACGACCCCAGCGGCCTGCCCACGCGCCGCGTGCCGCAGCCGGGCATCGACGGCGACGTGGCGCACCTGGGCTTCGACCACTGCTTCGAGGGCTGGCGCGGCGCGGCGCGCATCCGCGACGAGAAGATGTCGCTGCGCCTGACTTCGTCGCTGCCCTACCTGGTGGTGTTCACGCCCGAGACCAAACCCTATTACTGCGTGGAGCCCGTGAGCCACGTCAGCAATGCGCTGCACATGGCCGAGCCCACGGCGCACGGCCTGCGTTCGCTGGCGCCGCAGGCCACCTTCGACGCCTGGATGAAGATCGAGGTCGACCACGCATGACGGTCGCTGGCGCCGTCACGGCACTGCCGGTGGCGCCTTCGCTGCTGGGCGAGTCGCCACTGTGGCATCCCGACGAGGCGGCGCTGTACTGGTGCGACATCCCCGGCCGTGCGCTGCACCGCTGGGTGCCGGCCGGTGCCAAGCACACCACCTGGGCGCTGGAGACCGAACCCGGCTGCATCGCGCCGCTGCCCGGTGGCGAATTGCTGCTGGCCATGCGCGACGGACTCTGGCGCTTCAGCCCGGCCAGCGGCCAGCGCCGGCGCCTGGCACCGCCGCCCTACGACCCCCGGGAAGAACGCTTCAACGACGGCAAGGCCGACCCGCAAGGCCGCCTCTGGGTGGGCACGATCTACGAGCCGCGCACGCCGGCGAACGCGGCGCTGTACCGCTGGTCTGGCGGGCGATTGCAGCGCATGGCCGGCGACGTGACCGTGAGCAACGGCCTGGGCTTCAGCCCCGACGGCCGCACGATGTACTGGAGCGATACGACCTCGCACCGCATCTACGCACTGGACTTCGACGGCAGCGACGGCAGCTTGTCGCGCCAGCGCGTCTTCGCCGAATTTCCGCTCAAGGCGCCGGGGCACGACCTCGCCGGCTACGGCGGCCGCCCCGACGGCGCCGCGGTGGACACCGAAGGCGCCTACTGGGTGGCCATGTACGAAGGCCAGCGCCTGCTGCGGCTGTCGCCCGCGGGCGAGTTGCTGCAGGAAGTGCCACTGCCGGTGCGCTGCCCCACCATGCCCTGCTTCGGCGGCCCCGACCTGCGCACGCTGTTCATCACCACGGCGTGCCACCAGCGCCCGCCTGAAGAACTGGCCGCGCAGCCGCTGGCCGGCTGCGTGCTCACCCTGCCGGCGGCCGTGCCTGGGCTGCCGGTGAATTTCGCCAAGGCGTGACCGCCCGGCGGCGTTTTTCATGAGCCAGCCCCTGGAACGTTCCACCCTGCTGTCGCGGCTGCGCGAACCCCGCGACTGGGACCTGGCCGTCATCGGCGGCGGGGCCACCGGCCTGGGCGTGGCGTTGGACGCCGCGGTGCGCGGCTTCAGCGTCGTGCTCGTGGAGTCGCACGACTTCGCTGGCGGCACCTCGTCGCGCGCCACCAAGCTGGCGCACGGTGGCGTGCGCTACCTGGCGCAGGGCAACGTGGGCCTGGTGCGCGAGGCGCTGCACGAGCGCTCGGCCATGCTGGCCAATGCGCCGCACGTGGCGCAGCGGCTGCCTTTCGTGATGCCGGGCTACCACTGGTGGGAGCGCGGCTTCTACGGAGTGGGCCTGAAGGCCTACGACACGCTGGCCGGCCGCCAAGGCCTGGGCGCCACCGAGTGGCTGAGCACGCGGCGCACGCTGGAACTGCTGCCCGGCGTGCAGCCGCGCGGCCTGTGGGGCGGCGTGCGCTACTGGGACGGCCAGTTTGACGACGCCCGCTTTGCGCTGCTGCTGGCGCGCACGGCCGCGGCGCGCGGGGCGCTGGTGCTCAACCACTGCGAGGTGATCGCGTTGCAGCGCGAAGGTCCGCCCGGTGGCGCGCTGGTGCGCGGCCTGGTCGTGCGCGACACCGAAACCGGCACCGAAACGGCGGTGCGCGCGCGCTGCGTGGTCAACGCCACCGGCGTGTGGGTCGACGCCGTGCGCGACATGGACCGCGACGCAGGCGCACCGCACCGGCCGCCGATGGTGGCGCCGAGCCAGGGCGTGCACCTCGTCGTCGACCGCGGCTTCCTGCCCGGCAACCACGCGCTGCTGGTGCCCAAGACCGACGACGGCCGCGTCATGTTCGCCGTGCCCTGGTACGGCAAGACCATCCTGGGCACCACCGATACGCCGCGCCAGGATCTGGCGCGCGAGCCCGAGGCCTTTGCGCAGGACGTGGGCTTCATCCTGCAGGAGGCCGGGCGCTACCTGGCGCGCGCGCCGCAGCGCAGCGACGTGCGATCGGTGTGGGTGGGCCTGCGGCCGCTGGTGAAGCCGCAAAGCGAGGACGGCGAAAATACCAAGGCCATCTCGCGCGAGCACACGGTGATCGTCGGCCGCTCGGGGCTGATCACGGTGACCGGCGGCAAATGGACGACCTACCGCTCGATGGCCGAGGACGTGCTGGACCATGCCATGACGCGCGGCCTGCTGCCGCGCCGCCCGGGCGGCTTGACGGCGAAGCTGCCGCTGCTGGGGGCGGCCCCGGGCCGGCCGCAGGCCGAACCGCCCGGGGAGCACCTCTACGGCAGCGAAGCCGCGCTGCTGCGCACCCTACCGGGCGCTCACCATTGGCTGTGGAACGACGCCGAGTCGGGCCGCGGGGGCTTGAGCGAAGCCATGGTGCGTTTTGCTGCGCGCTACGAGATGGCGCGCACGGTCGAGGACGTGCTGGCGCGGCGCTGCCGCTTGCTCTTCCTGGACGCCGCCGAGGCCGGTCGCCAGGCCGACGCCGTGGCAGCCATCCTGGCCCAGGAACTGGGCCACGAGGTCGACGCTGCAGGCTTCAAGGCGCTGGCCGCGGCCTACGCGCGACTGCCGTAGGGCGCGCTGCACGCGCTGTCCGCACGGCCCGGCGCGGCCACGCGGCCGGCTACATCGACGAATATTTGACCGAGCAGCCGTAGGCGCGTGTGGCCGCCGTGCTCACCGGTTTGCCGGCCAGCGACTCGGCCAGCGCCACCTTCACGTGGTTGGTGGCTGTGGCAATGTCGGCCGGGTTGGACGTGGGCTTGCTGTCGATGGCGCCGGCATACACCAGCATGCCGGCCGGGTTCACGACGTACATGTGCGGCGTGGTGCGCGCCCCGTAGGCACGGCCGACCTTGCCGTCGCTGTCCATCAGCGTGGCGCTGGCGGCGGCCTTCTGTTCCTGCATCCACTGCGCCATGGCGCCCGGGGTCTTGTAGTCGCTGGCGTCGGCCGCCGTCGAATTGACGGCCAGCCAGACCACGCCCTGGGCCGCGGCTTCCTTTTGCGTGCCCTGCATATTGGCGCTGCCATAGTGCTTCTGCACATAGGGGCAGCCGGGGTTGACCCACTCCAGCACCACATGTTTGCCCTTGAAGTCGGCCAGCGACACGGTCTTGCCGCTGGTGTCGACGGCACTGAAGGCGGGCGCGGGCTGGCCCACGGTGGCGGCGGCCAGGACGGCAGGGCTACCGAAGGCGAAGGTGGCCGTGAGGACGGTGGCGAAGACGGTGGCGAAGGGGATCGGCTGCATCGTCGGACTCCTGTGCGGGTTCAGTGGGTTCAGGAAGAAGGCAGGGCGGAAAGCGCACTCTGCACTTCGTCGACGCTCAGGATCTCGCTCAGCAGCCGTGGCCCTGCCTGGCCTGGGGAATAGAGGGCATAGACCGGCACGCCGCTGCGCCCCAACCGGGTGAGTTCGGCGCTGATGGCCGCGTCGCGCCGCGTCCAGTCGGCGCGCAGCAGCAGCACGCGCTTTTCGGCAAAGGCGGCCTGCACCTCGGGCCGGGCGAGCGTGGTGCGCTTGTTGAACTGGCAGGTCACGCACCAGGCGGCAGTGAAGTCCACGAAGACCGGCTGGCCCGCGGCCTGCGCCTGCGCCACGCGCTCGGCCGACCAGGGCTGCCAGTCCTCGCCCGCCGCCGGCACCTGGGCCACAGCTTCCTGGCGCAGCGCCGGCACGGCCCAGAACAGCGCCGCGGCCATGAGCACCAGCGAGGCGGCGCCAAAGCCGCCGCGGGCGCGCGGCCCCAGCGTGGGCGAGCCCAGCGCCCAGGCCACGAAGGCCAGCGCCAGCAACAGCGCCAGCATCGCGGCCGCGCCATCGATGCCCACCTGCTGGCCCAGCACCCACACCAGCCAGACCACGGTGGCGAACATCGGGAAGGCCATCACGGTCTTGAAGTGCGCCATCCACACGCCGGGCCGCGGCAGCGCACGCGCCAGCGCCGGCCAGGCGCTGGCCGCCAGGTAAGGCAGCGCCATGCCCAGGCCGAGCGTGGCAAAGACCGCCAGCGCCTGCCAGGCCGGCAGCGTGATGGCCAGGCCCAGCGATGCGCCCATGAACGGCGCCGTGCAGGGCGAGGCAATGGCCACCGCCAGCACGCCCGTGAGCAGCGAGTCCACCACCGGATGCCGCGCCTGCGCCGAAGCCACCGACGAAGGCAGCACCGAGCCAAGTTCGAACACGCCCGCCAGGTTCAAGCCGATCAGCGTGAACAGCGCCGCCAGCGTGGCCACCACGGCCGGCGACTGCAGCTGGAAGCCCCAGCCGATCTGTTCGCCGCCCGCGCGCAGCGCCAGGAACAGCGCGGCCAGCGCCAGGAATGACAGCACCACGCCTGCGGTGTAGGCCAGGCCGCCGGCCACCAGCGCGCGGCGATCACCGCCATGGGCAGCAAAACCCAGCACCTTCAGCGACAGCACCGGAAAGACGCAGGGCATCAGGTTGAGCAGCATGCCGCCGGCCAGCGCGAACAGCAGCGCCAGCGCCAGGCCAATGGGTGGTGCGGCAAGCGCGGTGGGTGTGGCCCGTGTGGCCGGTGTGGTGGTTCCCGGCGGCGCCGCGGCAGGCGCCTCGCCGTAGGTCGGCGCCGGCAGCGCCGCCACCGCCGGCCACGGCGTCGTCACCGCCACCTGCACCAGCAGCCCGGCCGGCAGCCCGGGTGCCGCCAGCACGGCCGGCAGGGTGGTGGGCGAGTCGCTGCGCTGCGGGTCCAGCGGTACGCGCGCGCTCCATTCGCCGCCCTGCCAGTCGCTGGCGGGCTGCGCGGCGTTGTGAATGACGCCCGGCGTTTCGGGGAAGAAAGTGAGTGCACGCCCGCGCCATTCGGCAGGTAGGTCGGCC
>JAABPT010000428.1 GCA_011391855.1 Burkholderiales bacterium | reverse complement strand
ACGTGGTGGCCGCGGCTTATGCCGGCGCGAACCTGAGCTTCGGGCCCGACTACCTGATCCCCAAGCCCTTCGACCACCGGTTGATGGAGAAGATCGCGCCGGCGGTGGCGCGCGCTGCGGCCGAGTCGGGCGTGGCCACGCGGCCGATCACCGACCTGATGGCCTACCGCGAGAAGCTCAAGACCTTCGTCTATGCCTCGGGCACGACGATGAAGCCGATCTTCATGCTCGCCAAGCGCGCGCAGCACAAGCGCGTGGCCTACGCCGAGGGCGAGGACGAGCGTGTGCTGCGCGCCGTGCAGGTGGTGGTCGACGAAGGCCTGGCGCGGCCGACGCTGATCGGCCGCCCGGCGGTGATTTCCGCCCGCGCCCAGGCTTTCGGCTTGCGGCTGAAGGAGGGCGCAGACTACGACGTGGTGAACGTCGAGCACGACGAGCGCTACCGCGATTTCTGGATGACCTACCACGGCATGACCGAACGCAAGGGCGTCACGGTGCAGGTGGCCAAGATCGAGATGCGGCGCCGCCTCACGCTGATCGGCGCCATGCTGCTGCACAAGGGCCAGGTCGACGGCCTGCTGTGCGGCACCTGGGGCACGACGGCCAACCACCTGCATTACATCGACCAGGTTATCGGCAAGCGCCAGGGCGGCAGCCCGCGCACCACGCAGGACGTGCAGGTCTACGCCTGCATGAACGGGCTGGTGCTGCCCGGGCGCCAGGTGTTCCTGGTCGACACCCACGTCAACGCCGACCCCAGCGCCGAGGAACTGGCCGAGATCACCGCCATGGCGGCCGAGGAGATGCAGCGTTTCGGCATCGAACCGCGGGCGGCGCTGCTGTCGCATTCCAATTTCGGCACCAGCGACCACCCCAGTGCGCTGAAGATGCGGCGCACCCTGGCCCTGCTGCGCGAGCAAGCCGCCTGGCTGCAGGTGGACGGCGAGATGCACGGCGACGTTGCGCTGGACGCCGCCGCGCGCCACAAGCTGATGCCGCGCAGCACCCTGCAGGGTGAAGCCAACCTGCTGGTACTGCCCAACATCGACGCCGCGAACATCGCCTACAACCTGCTCAAGACGGCTGCCGGCGGCGGCATTGCCATCGGCCCGGTGCTGCTGGGTGCGGCCAAGCCGGTGCATGTACTCACCGCCTCGGCCACCGTGCGGCGCATCGTCAACATGACCGCCCTCACCGTGGCGGATGCTGAGGCCGGACGCAGATCAGTCCCTGCGGACCGATGACGGCGGCGTGAAACCCGGCCCCGAAACCTTGCATTTCTCCCAATCCGCGTATGTGAGCGCCCGCTCATAAACCTGTAAAGCTGCCCCATTATTGGGCAGCACCTTGAGTTTTCAGCGGGGTTACGGTAGCATCGCGGCTTGGTTTTTTAGGGTTATCCCGTGTTCTGGACCGGTTCGGTCCCGTCGGGCAGCGTGCTGCGGCGGGCAATGCACAAGTGGGGTGTCACCGTGGTGGTGGCATCGGGCTTGGCGGCCGGGGCAGCGGTACTCGCCCGGACTCCCGCGGCCCCGGCAGGTCTGCCACAGGTGGCCATGGCCACCCTGCCAGCGGAAGCCCAGGTGACACACCGTCGCATCCTGAACGGTGGCCCCTTTCCCTATGAAAAGGACGGCAGCGTGTTCGGCAACCGCGAACGCCTGTTGCCCCCCAGGGCGCGTGGTCACTACAGGGAATACACCGTGGAAACCCCGGGCGCGAGGGACCGTGGCGCTCGCCGAATTGTTTGCGGCGGCAGTCCACCGAATCGACCCGAGACTTGTTATTTCACCGGCGATCACTACGCGAGCTTCAGCCGCATCGCGCAGTGATCGCTGATGCCAAACCACTTTTACATTGCTTCCCAAGGAGGAAGGCGACCATGGAGTTGCAGACCATCCGACCCAATATCGTCCAGGCGATCAGGGCCTACCGCGTTGACGACCTGATGAAGGCGGCCGGCAGTTCCGGCCAGCACTTCCTCTACGCCAACCTGTCGGCCACGCAGACCAAGCAGGAAGTGCTGGAGGCGATCGCCCAGGCGTTCACCTTCCCGGCGCATTTCGGCAAGAACCTCGACGCGCTCTACGACTGCATGACCGACCTCGTGCACAAGGCCGGGCAGCAGCCGGGCTTCGTGGTCGTGCTCGAGCAGTTGCCCGACAACCCGCGCTTCGACCGCGAGGCGCGCGAACAGTTGCTGGAAGTCTTCCGTGACGCCGCCGAATTCTGGGGGGAGCGACGAATACCGTTCCGATGTTTCTATTCTTTTCAGTAGCCCGCTCCCTGGAAATCGGGTCATGGGAGCGGGCGACGGAAGTGGCCCAAGCAAGCGCAGTCAAGGCAGTGAAGGTGGTGCCCAAGAACGGCACCAACCCCAACTTCGGCATGAACATGCCGCTGATGAGCAGCGCTTTCGACACCGCGGCGTGGTTGAACGCAGCGTAGTGTCCACTCACGGCGGCCGAACGCCGGCCGCGTGACCGAAGGGGCTCCAGCAGGGAGCCCCTTTCCTTTTCAGGCTGGCACGGCGCGCGCCAGCGCCAGGTATTCGGCCACCGGCACCTCCTCGGCGCGGCGCTGCAGGTCGAAGGGCTGCGTGATGCCCTGGGACTCGATCCAGCGCCCGAGCGTGTGGCGCAGCAGCTTGCGGCGCTGCGAGAACGCCACGGTCACCAGCGCCCCCAGCCGTGCCGCGTCCAGGCCCTCGGGGAGCGGCAGCGGCACCATGCGTACCACCGCCGACTGCACGCGCGGCGGCGGCTCGAAAGCCTCGGGCGGCACGTCCAGCACGCCCTCGATGCGGTAGCGCCACTGCAACATCACCGTCAGCCGCCCGTAGTCCTTGTTGCCCGGCGTGGCCGCCATGCGGTCGACCACTTCCTTCTGCAGCATGAAGTGCTGGTCGGCCACGTGCTCGGCGGCGCCCAGCAGGTGGAACAGGATCGGCGTGGAAATGTTGTACGGCAGGTTGCCCACCACGCGCAGCCGCTGGCCAGCGGCTGCGGCCAAGGCGGCGAAATCAACCCGCAACACGTCGGCCTCGACCACCGTGAGCCCGGGTTCGCGCCGCAGCCGCACCGCCAGGTCGCGGTCGAGTTCGATCACGGTGAGCGCACCGCAGCGTTGGCGCAGCGGCGTGGTCAGCGCGCCCAGCCCGGGACCGATCTCGACCAGCGCCTGCCCCGGCCGGGGGTCGATGGCGTCGACGATGGCTTCGATGACACCGACATCGGCCAGAAAATGCTGGCCAAAGCGCTTGCGCGCGGTGTGCTTCACCCTGCAGCGGCCGTCACTGCGGCGGCTCGCGGAACTCGACGTAGGCCAGCGAGCGCAGTTCCTTGGTCCAGTCCTGGTACACCTGCTCGAAGCGCTGTTCGCGCAACATGTTGCGCGCCTGCTCGCGCAGTTGCTTGATGTCCAGCGCCACGTTGCGCCGCTCCAGCACCTGGATCAGGTGCACGCCGAAGCGCGACACCACGGGTGCCGACAGTCCGCCCAACGGCAGTGCGTTCATCGCCTGCTCGAACTCGGGCACCATCAGGCCCGGCGCCGCCCAGCCGAGTTCGCCGCCCGATGCCGCCGACCCGTCTTCGCTGTACTGGCGCGCGATGTCCTCGAAGCGCCGGGCGCCGCTCTCGATCTGGCGCCGGTAGTCGGCCAGCCGGCGCGCGGCCACTTCGGCGCTGAGTTGCGGCGAAGTGCGCAACAGCACGTGGCGGGCCCGGGTTTCGGTGACCTGGCCGAGCGGCTTTTCCTTGCGCTCGAGCACCTTCAGGATGTGGAAGCCCGCCCCCGAACGCAGCGGCTGGTCGGTCATCTCGCCCGGCCGCAGCAAACGCGTGGCCTCGAGGAAAATGTCCGGCAGCAGGGCCGCCGGACGCAGGCCGATCTCGCCGCCGCTCGCACGGTTGCCGTCTTCCGACATCTCCTTGGCCACCGTGTCGAAGGCTTCGCCACCGCGCACGCGCGCCAGCGCCGCCAGGATGCGTTCGCGCCGCGCCGCCACCGTGGCGTCGTCGGCGCGCTCGGGCACGGTGACGAGGATCTGCGCCAGGTTGGTCTCGGCGTCGGCATTGAGGCGGGCGCGCTCCTCGTCGAGGATCTTGTCGACCTCTTCGTCGCTGATCTGGATGCGCCGATAGACCTCGCGCTCGCGCAGGCGCTCGATCATCATCTGGTCGCGCAGGTTGGCACGAAAGCGCGTGTAGTCCATGCCTTCGGCGGTCAGGCGCTGGCGCAGCACTTCCATGCTGATCTGGTTCTGCGCTGCGATGTTCTGCACGGCCCGGTCGATTTCGGGTTCTTCCACGCGCACGCCGCTTTCTCGCGCATTGGTGATGATCACGCGCTCGTCGATCAGCGCGTCGAGCACCTGGCGCCGGAGTTCGGCCTCGGGCGGCAGGCGCGCGCTGCCGCGGCTGGCCTCGAAGCGCGCACGTTCCACGCGCCGCTGCACTTCACCCGCGGTGACGAGTTCCTGGTTGACGACGGCGGCAATGTAGTCGCCTTCGCGCAAGCCGTCGCGGCCCTGCGCTGCGGCAGGCAGGCACAGGGCCGGCGCCATGGCCAGCAACAGCGCCAGTGCGCGGCCATGCCGGCGTGGGAAGGATTCGGTCATGAGGAACGGTCAGCCGGTCTCAGGGATTCGCCGCGCCGAAGAAGTCGTCGCGAAGCAGGCGGTAGCCCGGGATATTCTCCTTCAAGACCTTGAGCGGGTTGGAGCCGATGCGCGACAGGCCCACCAGCTCCAGCTGCAGCAGCAGCCGCGTCGTGGCCTCGTTGGCGCCGGTGGACAAGCGCTCGGCGACGATGCGGCCGATCCAGCAGCCGGCGTCGTACTCGAAGCCCAGTATCGAATCGGTGCTGCGGCTGTCCTTCAAGCTGTAGTTGAGGTGGCCCACCGTGTAGAGCGACCCGCTGCAGCCGCCGGCGCTCTTGGCTGCGCTGCGGAACACCGGCCACTGCCAGCCGAGTTCGATCTGTTCGCTCAGGCCGCGGGCCAGCCGGTAGGTGGTGCCCAGGGTGCGAAACGGCCCTGGCGACCAGCGCGCGCTGATCACCGAGCGCACCGAGCGCTGGAACTCCGGGCTGTACTGCACGGCCCCTTCCAGCACCCAATTCGGGATGACGCTGGTGGTGCCGACCAGCAGCGCGTCGGAAAATTTCTGCGTCAGGGGTTCGCCGTCGGGGCTGCCGTCGGCGTTCGGTGCCACGAGCTGCGGGCTCAGCAGGTAACGCTGCACGAGGACCAGCCGCAGCGCCTCGGCGCCGCTGGCGCTGTCCACCACCCGCGTCGTGACGCCGGCGGTGAGCTGGTGCGAGTCGGAGACGCGGTCCACGCCCGAGAAGGCGTTGTCGGAATAGATGGAGACGAAGTTGAAATCCTTGGCCGCCGAGTCGTAGTTGGGCAGCTGGTCCTGCTGGCGGTACGGCGTCTTCACGTAGAGCAGCCGCGGCTCCAGCGTCTGGTGCACGGCGCGGCCGAACAACGAGGTGTCGCGCTCGAACTCCAGCCCGCTGTCGACGCTGAAAGTGGGGATCACGCGCCGGCCCTCCACGGGCGCATCCGCCGCCGCCGCAGGGGTGACATTGTTGAAATAGCTCGCGGCGTTGAACGAGAGCCGCGGCACCACCCACCAGCCCGGCTCGCGCAGTGGCCGGCTCAGTGAACCCACCACGTGCAGACGGTCACCGACATTGCGCCCGGGGCTGACTTCCTGGCCGCCGGGCAACGTGAAGCGGTTGAACTCGGCCTCCAGCGCGTAGTGCCAGCCGCCGGCCTGCGCACCCAGCCGGGCGCCGACCTGCGGGCTGCGCTCGTAGGGTGCGTCGATGAACGAGTCGCTGGCTTGCAGCACTTGCCAGCGCAGCGCGCGGGCATAGACCTCGGCGCTGCCGCCAGGCAGCTCGAACGGCCGCTCGGCCTGCAGTCGCAGCGGCAGCAACCGCGCGGTGATGCCGCGGCCGGCGTCGGGGAAGTCCTTCCACCAGTCGTCGTCGGAGACACGCGAGAGTTCGGCGCCGTAGCGCAAGCCGTAACCCAGCTGGCCTTGGTGCTGCCATTGCAGCGACGCGCGGGAACGGTCCGCCACCCGGTCGTTGGGCAGCCATTGCAGCAGCGCGCCGCCTTCGAAGCGCGGCTCGAGATAACGGAACTCGGTGTCCAGCGCGAAACCGCGGCGGGTCATGACCCGCGGCATGATCGTCGCGTCGCGGTTGGGTGCGATATTCCAGTAGTACGGCACTGCCAGTTCGACGCCGCTGCGGTTGTCGATATTCACCGAAGGCGGCAGCCAGCCCGATTTGCGCGCGTCCGTGAGCGGAAAGCTCAGGGTCGGCAGCGCCAGGATCGGCGTGCCCAGGAAGCGCAGCACGGCGCCCTCGGCAATGCCTTCGTTGGCGTCCAGGTCCAGCTGGATGCGGCTCGTCTGCAGCACCCAGGCCGGCTCCTCGGGGCCGTCGCGCGGGCAGCTGGTGTAGGAGGCGTTGGTGGCACTGGACCGCCTGCCGCCGAGGAAGTCGACGCGGTCGGCACGGCCCCCGGCACCGAGCGTGGTGAATTCGTAGGTGGGCTCCAGGAAGTAGCCCTCGAAGCGCTGCACGCGCAGCACGAGTTCGGGCCCGGTGTAGACGGCGCCGTCCTGCTCCACGCGCACATGGCCGCGGGCGCTGGCCAGGTCCTGCGCCATGTCGTAGGCCAGGCGGTCGGCGCTGACCAGCAGGCCGCCGCGGCGGAATTCGACATGGCCCTCGGCCACCGTCTCCAGGTCGGGCTGGCTGCGCAGGCTGTCGGCCTGCAGCAGGATGGGCAGCCTGCGCGCCGCGTCGCCACGTGGCGGCGGCTGCAAGCTGCGGCTGGGCTGCAACGGCGTGGTGGCCGCAGCCGGCGCTGCGGCGTCCGCCGCTTCGACGCCGCTCGCTGCGCCACCGCTGGCCAGCAGGCTCGCGGCCAGGGCCAGCGCGGTGATTCTCATGCGGAAGACGACGCCTCGGATGGGGGCCACGGCCGGGTTTGTAGAATGAATTATCCATGAGCGTTGCCGAAACGAAGATCGTCTGGGCCCAAGCTGAACGCCAGGCGGCCTTCGAGCGCTGGTTTGCCGGCATCGCACCCCGCCACGGCCTGGACCGGGCCAGCCTGGCACCGGCTTCGGCCGATGCCAGCTTCCGCCGCTACTTGCGCGTGGGTGCCGCCAGCGCCGCCGGCAGCAGTCTGGTGGTGATGGACGCGCCGCCGCCGCAGGAAGACGTGCGGCCCTTCGTACACGTGGCCGCCCTGGCGGCGGCGGCTGGTCTGCACGTGCCGAGCGTGCTCGAAGCCGACGCCGACCACGGCTTCCTGCTGCTCACCGACCTGGGCGACACGCTGTACCTCGACGCGCTGCAGGCCGCCGCACCCGACCAGGCCGACCGCCTGATGCGCGACGCGCTCTCGGCGCTGCTGCGCTGGCAGCAGGGGGTGCCGGCAGCGGCACTGCCGCCTTTCGACGAAGCCTTGCTGGCGCGCGAACTGGCCCTGTTTCCTCACTGGTGCGTGGAGCGCGAATTCGGTATCGCCTGGTCGGCCGACGAGCAGCGCACCTGGCGGCGCCTGTGCGGCGTACTCATCCAGAGCGCGCTGGCGCAGCCCGTGGTGGCCGTGCACGCCGACTGGATGCCGCGCAACCTGATGCTGGCCCCGGCAGGCGCAGCGTCACCAGGCATCCTGGACTTCCAGGATGCGGTGGCCGGTCCGGTGACCTACGACCTGGCCTCGCTGTTGCGCGACGCCTTCATCTCGTGGGACGAGGAACAGGAACTCGACTGGGCGGTGCGCTTCTGGCAGCAGGCGCGACAAGCCGGCCTGCCGGTTGACGCGGACTTCGGCGAATTCTGGCGCGCGCTGGAATGGATGGGCCTGCAGCGCCATCTGAAGGTGCTGGGCATCTTCTGCCGCCTGAAGCACCGCGACGGCAAGGCGCGTTACGCCCAGGACCTGCCGCGCTTCTTCGCCTATGCCCAGCGCGTGGCGCTGCGTTATGCGCCACTGAAACCGCTGGTTCGACTGCTGGAGCCGCTGTCGGGCGCTGCGGTGCGCGCCGGCTATACGTTCTGAGGTTCTGTCGCGCGCGGAAGTCCGCATCACCAGCGCCGGGCACGGCACCGACGCGCGACACCGGCCACAATATGGGCCCGCACCACAGTCACCGCCCGGCGCCGACATCAGGCGCCGGGCGGCATCGCTTTTGATGTTCGCCTTCTTCGAAAGCCGCATCCGCCCGACAGCCCTGCCCGGCACCGCGCCGCCGCAGGGCCTGCTGGCGTTCTACTGGCATTACGTGCGCCAGGCGCGCGGCCTGTTCGGCATGATGTTCGCCACCGGACTGTTGGTGGCGTTGATCGACACGCTGATCCCGCTCTTCATCGGCCGGATGGTGCGGCTGATGGAAAGCCCCGACCGCGCCGCGGCACTGGCCGACCAGATGCCCTTGCTCCTCGGCATGGCGCTGCTGGTGCTGATCGGCCGCCCGCTGGCGCTGCTGCTGGACAGCCTGGTGCGCAACAACGCGGTCGTGCCCGGCGTCACCAGCCTGATCCGCTGGCAGAGCCATTGGCATGTGGTGCGCCAGAGCTGGCCCTTCTTCCAGAACGACTTCGCCGGCCGCATTGCCAACCGCGTCATGCAGACCAGCAATGCGGTGCGCGAGTGTGTGGTCTCCAGCATCCGTGCCGTCTGGTACATCGTGGTCTACGGCATCTCGGCGCTGCTGTTGATGAGCCTGTCGGACTGGCGGCTGGCCGTCCCCACCGCACTGTGGTTCGTGGGCTACATGGTTTTCCTGCGCCGCTTCGTGCCGCGCATGCGCGACCTGGCCAAGGCCAGCAGCGAATTGCGCAGCATGGTCATGGGCCGCGTGGTGGACAGCTATACCAACATCCTCACGGTGAAGCTCTTCGCCCGCGCCCGCGACGAGGACGCCTACGTGCGCGAGGTCATCGACGACCACACCGGCGCCATCGCGCGCCACATGCGGCTCATCACCACCTTCATGACCACGTTGTCGGCGCTGAATGCGCTGCTGCTGGTGAGCACGGCAGCCATCGGCATCACCTTGTGGAGCCAGGGCGTGGTCGACGCCGGCACGGTGGCCACCGCGCTGCCGTTGGCCTGGACCATCGCCAACGTGGCCGGCTGGGTGAGCTGGGAAGTGACCGGCATCTTCGAGAATATCGGCGTCGTGCAGGAGGGCATGGAAACCATCGCCGTGCCGCACGCCATGAACGACCGGCCGCAGGCGCGCGAGCTGGAGGTCACGCAGGGTGAAATCCGCATCGAGCACCTGACCTTCACCTACGGCCGCGACGACGGCAAGAAGGTGCTCGACGATCTCAACCTCGTCATCCGGCCCGGTGAACGGGTGGGTGTCGTTGGCCGCTCGGGCGCGGGAAAGAGCACGCTGGTAAACCTGCTGCTGCGCTTCCATGACCTGGAACAGGGCAGCCTGCGCATCGACGGCCACGATGTGCGCGAAGTCACCCAGGAAAGCCTGCGCGCGGCCATCGGCATGGTCACGCAGGACACCTCGCTGCTGCACCGCTCGATCGCCGCCAATATCGGCTACGGCCGGCCGGGCGCCACGATGGAGGAAGTCGTGGCCGCGGCGAAGAAGGCGCAGGCGCACGAGTTCATCCTGGGCCTGCAGGACTGGAAGGGCCGCACCGGCTACGAAGCGCACGTGGGTGAGCGCGGCGTGAAGCTTTCCGGCGGCCAGCGCCAGCGCATCGCCATCGCACGCGTGATCCTGAAGGACGCGCCGATCCTGGTGCTGGACGAAGCCACCTCGGCGCTGGACAGCGAAGTCGAGGTGGCCATCCAGGACCAGTTGCTGGGGTTGATGGAAGGCAAGACGGTGATCGCCATCGCGCATCGCCTCAGCACCATTGCGCGCATGGACCGGCTCATCGTGCTGGAGCAGGGCCGCATCGTCGAGCAGGGCACGCATGCCGAGTTGATTGCGCAGGGCGGCCACTACGCCAAGCTGTGGGCCCACCAGAGCGGCGGCTTCCTGACCGAGGACGTACCCGATGCTGCGCTGGAAGGTTCACCCGGCGACGAACTGCCGCAGGACTCCGGTCCCATGGACGAGATGCGCGCGGAGGAACGCACCGAACCCGACACCGACGCCGAGCCGCCGTCGCCGCGAAGCTGAACTTCAACCGCCATGGATTTCGCCGCCTTCCTCGTCGACTTCATCTTGCACGTCGACCGCCATCTGTCCGACTTCGTGGCGGCCTACGGCGGCTGGGTCTATGCGCTGCTGTTCGTCATCATCTTCGTCGAGACCGGGCTGGTGGTGATGCCCTTCCTGCCCGGCGACTCCTTGCTCTTCGTGGTGGGCGCGCTGTGCGGGCTGGGGCTGATGAGCCTGCCGCTGGCGATGGCGCTGCTGACCACGGCGGCCATCCTGGGCAATCAGACCAATTACGCCATCGGCCGCCACATCGGGCCGCGCGTCTTCGCCTGGCCAAAGTCGCGCTGGTTCAACCGCGACGCCTTCGACCGCATGCACGCCTTCTACGAACGCTACGGCGGCGTGACCATCGTGCTGGCGCGCTTCATGCCGTTCCTGCGCACCTTCGCGCCCTTCGTGGCCGGTGTGGCGCAGATGACGCGCAGCAAGTTCACCTTCTACGACGTCAGCGGCGGCGCGCTGTGGGTGTGCAGCCTGACGCTGGCCGGCTACCTGTTCGGCAACGTGCCGTGGGTCAAGGCCCACCTGAGCACCATCATCTGGCTGATGATCTGCGTGCCGGGGGTGCTGGTGCTGTTCGGGGCCTGGAAGGCGAAGCGGGCAGCGCCCAGGGTCGAATCCTCGACCTGAACTCGGCCGGCCGCAGCGTGTGTCGCCCCCACGAGCTGGCTCAGGACCAGAGCAGACCCATCTTCAGCCAGGGCAGGCCGCAATGACCTGTGCCACCGCCGCGGTGAGCTTCTTGCCGTAAGGTACGTGCAGGAATTCGTTCGGCCCGTGGGCGTTGCTCTTGGGCCCGAGCACGCCACAGACCATCATCTGCGCCTGCGGGAAGCCCTGCGCCAGCATGTTCATGAGCGGGATCGTGCCGCCCTGGCCGATATAGCCCAGTGGCGCGCCGAAGTGCGTGTGCGACGCCGCGTTCAGCGCGCTTTCCAGCCAGGGTGACAGCTCGGGCGCATTCCAGCCCGTGGCGCCCAGGGCACCGGCGCGGCCGTCGGGGTGGAAAGTGACCTTGGCGTTGTAGGGCGCGTTGTCCTCCAGCAGCGTCTTCAGCTTCAGGCTGGCCTGATGGCCGTCCACCAGCGGCGGCAAGCGCAGGCTGAGCTTGAACGCCGTGAACGGCCGCAGTACGTTGCCGGCGCTGGCCATTTCGGGGAAACCCTCGACGCCGGTGACGCTGAGCGTGGGCCGCCAAGTGCGGTTGAGCAGCGCCTGCACCGGGTCGGTGGTGGTGGGCAGGGCCAGGCCGCCGTCGGCGCCGCAGGCCCAGGGGAAACGCTTCCAGACCTCGTCGCCCAGGATCGCCGCCGTGGCCCGCGCCTGCGCGGTGCGTGCGGCAGGGATCTCGCAGTGGAAGCCCTCGGGCAGCAGGTGGCCGGTGCGGCTGTCTTCCAGCCGGTCCAGCACCTGGCGCAGGATGCGAAAGCTCGACGGCACCAGCCCGCTGGCGTCGCCCGAGTGCACGCCCTCGGTGAGGATCTCCACCTTCAGCACGCCGCTGACCATGCCGCGCAGGCTGCTGGTGAGCCAGAGCTGGTCGTAGTTGCCGGCGCCGCTGTCCAGGCACACCACCAGGCTCACGTTGCCCAGCCTCGGCCTCAGGGCTTCAAGATACGCCGGCAGGTCGGGGCTGCCGCTTTCCTCGCTGGCCTCGATGACGCCCACGCAGCGCGGCCGCGCAATGCCTTGCGCGTCCAGCGCCTCGATGGCGGTGATGGCGGCGTAAACCGCATAACCGTCGTCGGCGCCGCCGCGGCCGTAGAGCAGGCCGTTCTCGTATTTGGACGTCCACGGCCCCAGGTCCTTGCGCCAGCCGTTGAATTCGGGCTGCTTGTCCAGGTGGCCGTAGAGCAGCACGGTGTCACGCGACCCGGCCGCCGTGGCCGGAATCTCGAAGAAGATCAGCGGCGTGCGGCCGGCCATGCGAAGCACTTCGAGCTTCAGCCCGGCCACCTTGCGGCCCTCGACCCAGGCCGCGGCGTCGCGCACCACGCGGTCGATGAGGCCGTGCTCGGCCCAGTCGGCGTCGAACATCGGGCTCTTGGCGGGGACGGCGATGTAGTCGGTGAGCGCGGGCACGATGCGCTGGTCCCAGGCCTCGTCGGCATAGGCGGCAAGGGCGGCGGCTTCAGCGTTGCGCAGCGGGGCGTTCATGGCGGGGGCTCCGGGTTCGGCGGTGGAGACTGAAAACGCTCCAGCCAGCGGATCAGATGGCCGAGCACCTGTTCGCGCTCGGGCTCGTTGAAGATCTCATGGTAAAGCGTGGGGAATGCCTGCGCCGTGACCACACCCGCCGGCGCGGCGGCAGCGAAGGCAGCGCTGCCGGCCGGGGCCACGCAGCGGTCGGCACCGGCCCACAGCAGCAAGGTGGGCACCTGCCAGCGCGGGGCGCAAGAACGCACCGTCTGGCCGGCCTCGACGATGAAGCGCACCAGCCGCGCCGTCACGCGGTCGTGCACCAGCGGGTCCTGCTCGTAGCGGCGCACCACCTCGGGATCGCGGCTGATCCACGCGGGCTTGAGGCCGTTGGCAAGCCGCAGGTCCGGCACCAAACGCGAGGCCAGGGCCAGTTGGAGCCGCTGCAGAGCGCTCAGGCCGGGGTCCAGTGCGGGCGACGACAGCACCAGGCCGTCGACGTCGCGAAACCAGCGCGAAGCCGGGTTGCGCAGACCTTCGGCGACGAAACGCGCGGCGATCAGGCCCCCCAGGCTGTGGCCCAGCAGCACCAGGCGACCGCCTTCGCGCACGTGGTCGCTGACCGCGCTCAGGTCGGCCAGCAGGCACTGAGGCCCGTCGATGGTGCCGCGCGCGCCCTCGCTGCGGCCGTGGCCTCGGTGGTCGTGCCCGGCCACGTGCCAGCCGGCGGCATTCAGCACTTCCGCCAGTGCCGCATAGCGGCCGATATGTTCGCCCAGGCCGTGCACGATCTGCACCGTGCCGTGCGCCGCCCCGGCGGCGGGCCAGCGCTGCAGGTGCAGCCGCAGGCCGTCCCCCGTCGTCAAACTCTCCATGAAAGGATTGAACCACGGCTATGCTGGCGGCCATGAACCCAGCCCCCTTCCTCATCGAGACCAGCGCCGCCGGCGTGGCCCACCTGCAGTTGTGTCGCCCCGAGCGGCTCAACACCCTGGACCCAGCCTTCTTTCCGGCGCTGCGCGACGCCGTGGCCGAGCTCAACGCCGCCGGCCGCACGCGGGCGCTGGTGATCTCGTCCACCGGCAAGCATTTCAGTGCCGGCATGGCGCTGGAGGTCTTCGCTTCCAACCTGGCCATGCTCGACACCAGCAGCGCGCGCGCCCGGTTGGCCTTTCAGGATTCCCTGCGCCAGCTCATGCGCTGCTTCGACGTGCTCGAGGAGGCCCGCTTCCCGGTCATTGCCGCGGTGCAGGGCGGCTGCATCGGCGGCGCGCTGGACCTGGCGGCGGCCTGCGACATCCGCGTCTGCAGCGCCGACGCCTTCTTCACGGTGCAGGAAATCCATATCGGCATGGCTGCCGACCTGGGCGTGCTGCAGCGGCTGCCGAAGATCGTGCCGGCTGGCGTGGCGCGCGAGATGGCCTACACCGGCGACCGCGTGGGCGCCGAACGCGCGCTGGCCGTGGGCCTGGTCAATGCGGTGCTGCCCGACGCCGCGGCGCTGCTGACGCATGCCATGGCGCTGGCCGGGCGCATTGCCGAGAAGTCGCCGCTGGCGGTGGCCGGCAGCAAGCTGGCGCTGCAGTACGCCGCCGACCACAGCACGGCCGAGTCGCTGCAGCAAATGACGCTGCTGCAAAGCGCCCTCTTCGACATCGCCGAGATGGGCACCGCTATCGCGGCCTGGCAGGGCAAGCGCACGGCCGAGTTCGCGCCGTTGAACGAAGTGCCGAAGACGTAGCGACCGCGCCTGGCTGGCGCGGCTGCGATCCCGCGATCGGCTACGAGCGCGGGTGGAAACGACCTTCCGAGTTCGGCACCGCGTCCTCGTCCTCGTCTTCCAGGTCCACCCGGGCCGAAGCCGGCAGCTTGGCGATCATGGCCTCGACCATCTCGACGTGCTCGGCCTCTTCGGCCCGCAGCTCCTCGAACAGCGCCTTGACTTCCGGTTGCTTCACGTAGCGCAGGGCCTGGTCGTAGAACGCAAACGCCTTCTGCTCGGAGGACAACGCCACCCAGTACGCCTTCAGGGGCGACATGTTCTGGCTGGGCGCCCCGACGTCGGGGGCTTCGACATCGAAGATGTCGTCAAGCTTGACGTTCGGGCGTTGGTCGCCGAACAGCGCCAGCCGGCGCTCGGCGATCTGCTCGCCGTGCTTGTTCTCGTTGACGGCCATCGACTGGAAGACCGACGCAGCGTCGTCGTCGGTGCGGCTGCCGAGCTGTTCGGCAAATTGCGCATACCGCTTGGCCGCCTCGACTTCGATCAGCGTGGCCAGATCGAGGGCGTCCATCAGTGTGAGCTTGGAGTAGTCGAGCCGTGTTGACATGGGGCCTCCCGCTGCAGTGCGATACGCCCGTTTTGCCCGAGCGTGAGCCTGCGTGGTGAAAATGAAACTCGAACGACGGTGTTTGCTGCAGAAACGGTACCACTGCCATGATTGATCGGTCAAACCAAGATCAAGCCCTGGCGCTTTCGAAATCATGCAGAAGGTTCGACGGTACACCGGCAGCGGGCGATGGATCGGCCCCGAGCCACGACCCCGTGGTTACAGCTTGAAGTCGTAGTCGATCGTCAGCGGCGCGTGGTCGCTGAAACGCGGCTGCAAGTGGATGTGCTCGCGCCGCGCCAGCGCCGCGATGCCGGGCGTGGCCAGCTGGTAGTCGATGCGCCAGCCCACGTTCTTGGCCCAGGCCTGGCCGCGGTTGCTCCACCACGTGTATTGTTCGGGGTGCGGGTTGAGCGTGCGGAACACGTCCACCAGCCCGCCCTCGGTGAGCAACCGCGTCATCCAGCCCCGCTCCTCGGGCAGGAAACCGCTGTTTTTCTGGTTGCCGCGCCAGTTCTTCAGGTCGATGGGCTGGTGCGCGATATTGAGATCGCCCACGAGGATGAATTCGCGCTCGCCGCGCAGCGCCATCAGGTGCGGCCAGATGCGGTCGAGGAAGCGGAACTTGGCCTGCTGCCGTTCCTCGCTGCTGCTGCCGCTGGGGAAGTAGGCGCTGATCACGCTCAGCCTGGGCAAGCTGCGGCGCGTGGCGCGGTCGAAGCGCGCCTCCAGCCAGCGGCCCTCGGTGTCGAACTCGCCGCCGTCGAAGCCGGCCACCACTTCGCTGGGCGCCCGGCGCGTATAAAGGCCCACACCCGAATAGCCCTTCTTTTGCGCGAAGTGGAAGTGGCCATGAAGTTCGCCCAGCTTGTCGAAGCGCCCGGCCACGTCGCCGGCCTGGGCCTTGACCTCCTGCACCCCCATACAATCGGCGCCCGCGTTTGCGGCCCATT
>JAABPT010000427.1 GCA_011391855.1 Burkholderiales bacterium | reverse complement strand
CCTTCAGCACGGCCTTGAGCCGTTCCTCGAATTCGCCGCGGTACTTGGCACCGGCCAGCAGCCCGGCCATGTCGAGCACCAACACGCGCTTGTCCTTCAGGCTCTCGGGCACCTCGCCGTTGACGATGCGCTGCGCCAGGCCTTCGACGATGGCCGTCTTGCCCACGCCGGGTTCGCCGATCAGCACCGGGTTGTTCTTGCTGCGCCGCTGCAGCACCTGGATGGCGCGGCGGATCTCGTCGTCGCGGCCGATCACCGGGTCGAGCTTGCCTTGCCTGGCCCGCTCGGTGAGGTCGAGCGTGTACTTCTTCAGTGCTTCGCGCTGGCCTTCGGCTTCGGGGTTGTCGACCTTCTGGCCGCCGCGCACGGCTTCCACCGCGGCGTCCAGCGCCTTGCGCGTGAGTCCGTGGCCGCGCACGACCCCGCCGATGTCGTTCTTGGCGTCGGCCAGCGCTAGCAGGAACATTTCGCTGCTGATGAACTGGTCGCCGCGCTGGGTGGCTTCCTTGTCGGCGGCCTGCAACAACTGCATCAGGTCGCGCCCGGGCTGCACGGTCTGGCCGGCGCCCTGCACCTGGGGCAGGTTGCGGATGGCGGTTTCCATGGCCGTCATCAGCGCCGCGGTGTTGGCGCCGGCCCGGTCGAGCAGTGCCTTGGGCCCGTCGGGCTGCTGCAGCATCGCGGCCAGCAGGTGTGCCGGCTCGATATAGGGGTTGTCGCGTGCGACGGCCAAGCTCTGGGCGTCGCCCAGGGCCTGCTGGAAGGCGGTGGTGAATTTGTCTTGACGCATGGCTGATCCTTGTCGGGTTGAGAAGCAGATGGGGCAGCCGCTGTCGAGTTTCAACCCCGGCGGCCGCGCACGATTGACCGAACTCAAGCCCCGCTCGCGTTGCACTGGCGCCAGAATGCAGGCCATGACCATCCACCAGATCCAGCTCCGCTACGACGCCACCGCCGACCGCCTGCTGATGCAGGTGCGCACCACGAAGGCCGAGCTGTACGCGGTGTGGCTGACGCGGCGCATGACCGCCAAGGTGTACCCGCCGTTCCGCCAGGCGGTGACGCGCGCCAGCGTGGCCCAGGCGGCCCCGCAGGCGATGCCTGTGCCCGAGGCGCGGCAGATGCTGGAGCAGGCGGCACTGCAACGGCCGCTGCCCGGCACGGATTTCGAGAAGCCGTTTGCCGAGGCCGACGCCAGCCATCCGCTGGGCCCGGAGCCGCTGCTGCCGGCGGCCATCGACCTGCGACCGGTCGCCTCGGGCGTCCTGGTGATCGCGCTGCGCGAGGAGCGGGGTCGGCGGCTGGAAATGTCGCTCACGACCGAGCTCTCCACGGCCTTGCTGCGGCTGATGGACGGCGCGCTGAAGATGGCCGACTGGGCGCTGCCCGCGCAAGCCGCGCCGGCCGCCGATGCGGTCACCGCCACGCCTCAGGAATTGCCCGCCCCGGGCCCGGGCCGGCTGCTCAACTGACGCACCCCAGCGTCGCCGCCAGGGCCGGCAGCGCCTGGGATCCACAGTCCGCCCACGTGGAACAGCGGCAGCACCGAAAGCGCGCGCGCACGCTTTCGGCCGGCCCGGGCGTCAGCGTGGCGATCGAACACGGTGTGCCGTGGCCAGCGCGCCGCGCTGTTCGATGTGCTATTCGATGGCCTCGTCGCGCTCGCCGGCCTCGTACAGGCATTCGCGCCCGAGCCGGTCGATGCACAACTCGGCCGTCCACGGCAGCATCAGGCTGCCGCAGCGGCTGTCGCGGTACAGGCGCTCCAGCGGCAGGCTCTTCAGCATGCTCTGGCCGCCGCAGGTGCGGATGGCCAGCCGCGCGATGTCGTTGGCGTTCTCCATGATCGTGTAGTGCGCCGCGTACAGCCGCATGCGCGTGTCCTTGTCAGGGTCGACCATCGCGTCGCGCGCGTTCTGCAGAAAGAGCGCCCGCGTCTGTTCCAGCTTGATGCGCATCTCGGCCACCGTCACCTGCTTGGTGGGGTACATGCGGCGCTTCACCGGTGGCATGCCGGGCAGCTCGGCGCGCAGGTAGCTCACCGTGAAGTCGTAGGCCGCCTGCGCGATGCCCATGTACGTGGGCGAGAGCGTGGCAAACATGTGCGGGAAACGCGCCGCGGCCTGCCAGTACAGGCCCTCGGGCATGAGGCGCGCAGTGGGCGGCACCAGCACCTCGTCCAGCAGCAGCGTGCGGCTGACGGTGCCGCGCATGCCCAGCGGGTCCCAGTCGCCGACCACGCTGACGCCGGGCGCGTCGGCCGGCACCGCCAGGTACAGCGCATCGCGCTGCGTGGCACCGGGTTTGTCCAGCGTGCAGAGCACACCGTAGTAGTCGGCCGCGCCGGCCAGCGAGGCAAAGATCTTCTTGCCGCTGACCAGGTAGCCGCCGTCCACCGGCCGCGCCAGCGTGCCCCAGGGCGCCTTGCCGGCCGCCGCCGCGCCACCTTCGCTGAACGGCTGCGAATAGACCTTGCCGTGGTGCACGATGCGCTCGAAGTGGATGGCACGGTGGTGCTCGTGCTCGGCGCGTTGCTCGGGCGTCATGTCCAGCGCGTCGGCAATCAATCCGGCCCACAGGGTGGAGCTGACGTGCATGTTGTACGAAAGCGCCGTGGCACCGCAGTGGCGGCCGATCTCGGCGGCCACCATCACGTAGGTGGCGAAGTCCGCCCCCATGCCGCCGTACTGGCGCGGCACGCAGATGGCCAGCAGGCCGGCCGTGCGCAGGTCTTCGTAGTTCTCGAACGGGAAGCTGGCGTCGCGGTCGTGAGCAGCGGCGCGCGGGGCGAATTTCTCGCGACCCAGCGTGGATGCAAGTTCGATCAGTTCGCGCTGCTGCGCCGTGAGGTGGCTGGGGTTGCCGGCGATGTGCATGGGCGGTCTCCTCGCTGGTGACGATTCAGTGGACCGGGAAATGCCTTTGCAGGAAAGACACCACGGCAGCGTTGAAGACCGCCGGCTGCTCGACATGGGCAATGTGCCCGGCCTCATCGCCGACTGCACCGTGGAAGGGCTGATGCGCGCCCCCGAGCTGCCGCAGATCCTGGCCGGCGGCGCGCGCGGCCGCTACATCAGCCACGAGCACCACGAGACCCTGGAACGCTGCCGGCCGCGCGCCGAGGACGAAACGCCGGTGCTTGAAGCGATGCGGCGGCTGAAGGAAGCGGCGCGGGCCATCACAGCACCTCGCCCAGCAAGCGGTAGTGGCCGGCCTGAAAGACCAGCGGCGGCAGCGCCGATTCGCTGCAGGCCAGCACATGGCCGATGAACAGCCGGTGGTCGCCGATGACCTGCTGCGACACCACGCTGCATTCGAACACCGCGGCGCAGCCGGCGAGCACCGGCGCGCCGTGTTCACCCAGCGCCCAGGCACCTTCGGCAAAACGGTTCTCGGCGGCCGAGGCAAAACGCCGCGACAGGTCCACCTGCGACTCGGCCAGCACATTCACCGCAAAACGCGGCGCGGTGAGGAAGGCTTCCAGGCTGGGGCTGGGCTCGCGCAGCGACCACAGCACCAGCGGCGGGTCGAGCGAAAGCGAATTGAAGGAATTGGCGGTGAGGCCAACGAAGGCGCCGGCCTCGTCGACGCAACTGATGATGGTCACGCCAGTGGTGAAGCGGCCGAGCGCATTGCGCAACTGCCGGGAGTCGAAGGCCTGGACCATGGGTGCGCTTCAGGCGTTGCCCACCGTGATGCCCCAGCGCGCCAGCGCCGCATCGTCGGCCACGCGCGCATCGACCCAGCGCGCACCCTCGGGCGTGGTTTCCTTCTTCCAGAACGGCGCCTGCGTCTTCAGGTAGTCCATCAGGAATTCGCAGGCCTGGAAGGCCTGGCCGCGGTGCGCCGAAGTCACCACCACGAGCACGATCTGCTCGCCCACATGCAGCGGCCCCACGCGGTGCACGACGCGGGCGGCACGGATGTCGAAGCGTTGCAGCGCTTCGTCGATCATGGCCTCGATGGCGCGCTCGGTCATGCCGGGGTAGTGTTCGAGCTCCATGCCGCTGACGGCACTGCCGTCGTTGCGGTCGCGCACGGTGCCGACGAAGCTGGCGATGGCGCCGACACCGGGGTCGGCCGCGCGCAACAACGCGACCTCGGCCGAGAGGTCGAAGTCGGCGGTCTGGATGCTCACCCTTTGCGTCACGGTCAGCCGCCGGTGACTGGCGGGAAAAAGGCCACCTCGGCGCCATCGTGCAGGGCCGCTGCTTCCTCACTCATGGCCTGGTCGAGCGCGCAGCGCACCGCGCGGCCGCGCGCCAGCACCTCGGCATGGCGGCCGCCGCGGGCCAGCAGCTCGTCGCGCAGCGCGCCCAGCGTGCTGCCGGCGGGCAGTTCCACCGTCTCTGCAGCGCCCAGCGCCTCGCGCAGCGCGGCGAAATAACGCACCTGGACCTTCATCGCGTCATCAACTCCGCCAGCGGCAGGAAGCGCACGCTGTCGCCACGCCGGATGACCTGGAGCGAAGGGTTGTCCACCAACCCGTCGGCCCACACCGCCGAGGTCAGCACACCCGAACTCTGGTTGGGGAAGAGGTCCAGCCCGCCCTGAGCGTTGACGCACACGCGCAGGAATTCGCGCCGCTTGTCCGGGCGCGGCCAGTCGAAATCGGCGCGCGCCGGCAGCCCCGCCGGCAGCGCGGTGGGCGCGCCTTGCAGCGCGCGCAGCACCGTCGTCACGCACAGCAGATAGGTCACGAAGCTGGACACCGGGTTGCCCGGCAGCCCGAGCAGCAGCGCGGCGCTGCCGTCGGCGCGGTGCACGGCACCGAAGGCCAGCGGCTTGCCCGGCTTGATGGCCATCTGCCAATGTTCCAGCCGGCCCTCGGCCTGCACGGCGGGCTTGAGGTGGTCTTCCTCGCCCACCGAGACGCCGCCGCTGGTGACGATGAGGTCGTTGGCTGCAGCCGCCGCGCGCAGCGCCGCGCGCGTGGCGTCCAGACGGTCGGGCACGATGCCCAGGTCGGCGACCTCGCAGCCGGCAGCCTGCAGCAGGGCGCACAGCATGAAGCGGTTGGAGTTGTAGATGGCGCCCGGCCGCAGCGGCTCGCCCGGCATCATCAATTCGTCGCCGGTGGAAAACAGCGCCACACGCGGCCGTCGCACCACCGGCAGCAGGGCCGCTCCGACAGAAGCCGCCAGGCCCAGCGCCTGCGGTGTGAGGCGGGCGCCGCGATGCAGCACGGCGCTGCCCAGGCGCACGTCTTCGCCGCGGCGGCGGATCCACTGGCCATGCTGCGGCAGCACGTTCACGCGCACCTGGCCCAGTTCGCCCGGGTTCTGCGCCGGCAGCACGTCGCACTGCTCCTGCATCACGACGGCGTCGGCCCCGGGCGGCACCTGGCCGCCGGTGAAGATGCGCGCCGCCGTGCCCGGCAGCAGCGGCTCGCCGGGCACGCCGGCGGGAATGCGCTGCGCCACCGGCAGCACCGTGCCTGCCGCCGGCACGCTGGCGGCGTGCAGGGCGTAACCGTCCATCGAAGAGTTGTCCTCCGGCGGCACGTCCAGCGCCGACAGCACCTCGGCCGCCAGCACGCGGCCCAGGGCGTCGAAGGTGGACACCGACTCGGTCTGCACGATGGCATGCGGCACGGCGCCGGCCACCAGGCGGGCCAGCGCCTCGTCCAGGCTCAGCAGCGGGCGGGCGTCGGCACTCATCGGCAATGCACTTCGATGTACTGTTTCACGGCCTCGGCATCGGCCGCCATCAGCGTACTGCGCCTGGGCAGGGTCTCGATGCCGCGCAACGCCGGCGGCGGCTCGGGCTGCAGGCCCAGCGCCTCGACGATGGTGGCCGCGAATTTGGCCGGCAGCGCGGTTTCCAGCACGATCATCGGCACGCCCGGCTGCAGGTGTTCGCGTGCCACCTTCAGGCCGTCGGCGGTGTGGGTGTCGACCATGGTGTGCCAGCGGTTCCAGGCCTCGCGGATGGTGGCCAGCCGGTCGGCGTGCGTGCTGCTGCCCGAGGCGAAGCCAAAGCCGTCGACGCGCGTGGCCGGCGCGAATTCGTCGCTCGCCAGCGTGAAGCCGCCTTCGCGCGCCAGCGTGGCGCCGAAGAGTTCTCGCGTGCGCTCGGCATCGCGGCCGAGCAGGTCGAAGACGAAGCGCTCGAAATTGCTCGCCTTGCTGATATCCATCGACGGGCTGCTGGTCTCGTGCGTCTCGGCGCTGCTGCGCACGCGGTAGGTGCCGGTGCGGAAGAATTCGTCGAGCACGTTGTTCTCGTTGGTGGCCAGCACCAGGCGTTCGATCGGCAGGCCCATGCTGCGCGCCACGTGGCCGGCGCAGATATTGCCGAAGTTGCCACTGGGCACGGCGAAGCTCACGCGCTCTGGCGTGGCCTGGACGCGACCGGAGGTCGCTTGAAAGTAGCCGGCAAAGTAGTAGACCACCTGTGCCAGCAGCCGCGCCCAGTTGATGGAATTCACCGTGCCGATGCGGTGCCGGCGCTTGAACTCGAGGTCGTTGCTGACCGCCTTGACGATGTCCTGGCAGTCGTCGAACACGCCTTCGATGGCGATATTGTGGATATTGGCGTCCTGCAGGCTGAACATTTGCGCCTGCTGGAATGGGCTCATGCGGCCCTGCGGGCTGAGCATGAAGACGCGCACGCCCTGCTTGCCGCGCATGGCGTATTCGGCGGCGCTGCCGGTGTCGCCGCTGGTGGCGCCCAGGATGTTGAGTTCCTCGCCGCGGCGCGCCAGCTCATATTCGAACAGGTTGCCGAGCAACTGCATGGCCATGTCCTTGAAGGCCAGCGTGGGGCCGTTGGACAGGGCTTCGAGGTACAGGCCATCGTCGAGCCTTTTCAGCGGCGTGATCTGCGGCGTGCCGAAGGTCTGCTCGGTGTAGGTGGCTTCGCACAGGCGCTTGAGGTCGGCGGCCGGGATGTCGTCGATATAGAGCGACAGGATCCGAAACGCCAGCTCGGCATACGGCAGTCCGCGCCAGCTT
Organism: Burkholderiales bacterium; assembly: GCA_011391855.1. Lineage (GTDB taxonomy): Bacteria > Pseudomonadota > Gammaproteobacteria > Burkholderiales > Burkholderiaceae_C > Rubrivivax. The sequence continues at coordinate 8,702 of JAABPT010000427.1, read as the reverse complement.
GCCAGCGTGGCCGCGTCGATGCGCGGGTAAGACGCAGGCAGGTACAGCCCGCCGTCGGGCGCCAGGCCTTCGAGCAGGATGTCGGAGAAGCCACGCGGTGTGCGATCTTGCGAAGGAAGGCCGCGCGTGCTGATGTACTTCAATTCAGTTCCTCTTTGCGGATGCGCACGATGGGCGCCAGCACGGTGGGCAGCGCCTGCATCTGCGCCAGCGCCGCGCTCATGCGCCCTTCCACGGTGTCGTGGGTCAGGATGATGAGGTCGGTCTGCCTTTCACCCTCGGCGCTTTCACGCTGCAGCACGGCGTCGATGGAGATATCGTTGTCGGCCAGGATGCCGGTGATGCGCGCCAGCACGCCCTTCTCGTCGGCCACCTGCAGACGCAGGTAGAAGGCGGTGACGACTTCGGCGATCGGCAGGATCGGCGTGTCCTGCAGCGAACCCGGCTGGAAAGCCAGGTGCGGCACGCGGTGGTCGGGGTCGGCGGTGTGCAGCCGGGTGATGTCCACCAGGTCGGCGATCACGGCGCTGGCCGTGGGTTCGGCCCCGGCGCCCTTGCCGTAGTACAGCGTGGTGCCCACGGCGTCACCTTGCACCACCACGGCATTCATCGCGCCTTCGACATTGGCAATCAGCCGCGTCGACGGGATCAGCGTCGGGTGCACGCGCAGTTCGATGCCCCTCGGCGTGCGCTTGGTGATGCCCAGCAGCTTGATGCGGTAGCCCAGTTGCTCGGCGTAGCGGATATCGGCCGCCTGCAGCGCGGTGATGCCTTCCACGTAGGCCTTGTCGAACTGCACCGGCACGCCGAAGGCGATGGCACTCATGATCGTGGCCTTGTGCGCGGCGTCCACGCCTTCGATGTCGAAGGTGGGGTCGGCCTCGGCATAGCCCAGTGCCTGCGCCTGCTTCAGCACGGCACCGAAGTCCAGCCCCTTGGAGCGCATCTCCGAGAGGATGAAATTGGTGGTGCCGTTGATGATGCCGGCGATCCATTCGATGCGGTTGGCGGTGAGGCCTTCGCGCAGCGCCTTGATGATGGGAATGCCGCCGGCCACCGCGGCCTCGAAGGCCACCATCACTCCCCGCGCGCGCGCGGCGGCGAAGATCTCGCTGCCGTGCACCGCCAGCAGCGCCTTGTTGGCGGTGACGACATGCTTGCCTGCGGCCAGTGCTTCCAGCACCAGCGTGCGCGCGATGCCGTAGCCGCCGATGAGTTCGACGACGATGTCGATCGCCGGGTTGGCGATGACCTGCCGCGCGTCGGCCACCACCTGCGCCTGCTCGCCGACGATGGCGCGGGCCCGTTCGGTGTCGAGGTCGGCCACCATGGTGATGGCGATGCCGCGGCCGGCGCGGCGGCGGATCTCTTCCTGGTTGCGCTGCAGCACGCGGAAGGTGCCGCTGCCGACGGTGCCGATGCCGAGCAGGCCGACCTGGATGGGCTTGGCCTCGACACTCCGCCGCTGCACGACAGGGCTCTCCGACGAAACGCTGGGTGTATTCATGGCTGGTTTCAGACGGAGTGGCGTTTGCGGTAATTGGACAGGAAGCGATCGATGCGTCCGATGGCTTCGCTCAGGTCGTCGGCATTCGGCAGGAAGACCAGGCGGAAGTGATCGGGCGCGATCCAGTTGAAACCGGTGCCCTGCACGATGAGCACCTTCTCCTCGGCCAGCAGCTCGTAGGCGAACTGCTGGTCGTCGGCGATCGGGTAGACCTGGGGGTCCAGGCGCGGGAACATGTACAGCGCCGCCTTGGGCTTGACCACGCTCACGCCCGGGATCTGCGTGAGCAGGTCGTACGCCAGGTCGCGCTGCTTGCACAGCCGCCCCGTGGGTGCCACCAGGTCCTTGATGCTCTGGTAGCCGCCCAGCGCGGTCTGGATGGCCAGCTGCCCCGGCGTGTTGGAACACAGCCGCAGCGAGGCCAGCATGTTCAGGCCCTCGATGTAGTCGCGCGCATGCCGTTTCTCGCCCGAAACCACCATCCAGCCGGCGCGGTAGCCGCAGCTGCGGTAGTTCTTGCTCAGGCCGTTGAAGGTCACGAACAGCACGTCGTCGGCCAGGCTGGCGATGCTCGTGTGCACGTTGCCGTCGTACAGCGTCTTGTCGTAGATCTCGTCGGCAAAGACGATCAGCTGGTGCTGCCGGGCGACCTCGACGATCTCCTGCAGCACGGCCGGCGGGTACAGCGCCCCCGTCGGGTTGTTCGGGTTGATGACGACGATGCCCTTGGTGCGCGGCGTGATGCGGCGGCGGATGTCGGCGATGTCGGGGGTCCAGCCTGCCTGCTCGTCGCACAGGTAGTGCACGGGGGTGCCGCCCGACAGTCCGACGACGGCGGTCCACAGCGGATAGTCAGGCGCCGGGATCAGCACCTCGTCGCCGTCGTCGAGCAGCGAGTTCATGCTCATCGCGATCAGCTCGGAAGCCCCATTGCCCAAATAGACGTCGTCCACCGTGACGCCGCGGACATTCTTCTCCTGCGTGTAGTGCACCACCGCCTTGCGCGGCGCGAACAGGCCCTTGCTGTCGGTGTAGCCGGCCGCGTGCGGCAGGTTGCGGATCATGTCCTGCACGATCTCGTCGGGCGGTTCGAGGCCGAAGACGGCAAGGTTGCCGATGTTCAGCTTGATGATCTTCTGGCCCTCGTCCTCCATCTGCCGCGCCTTGTCGAGCACGGGGCCGCGGATGTCGTAGGCCACGTTGGCGAGCTTGGCGGACTTGGCCACCGTCTTCATTTCTGGCTTCAAGGAAGGGCTCCGGCGCGAGGAACCTAGAATTATCCACGCATGAAGTTCCAGCCCGACACGCCCGAAGGCGTCAACGTCATCACCCGCCACGAGCCCGGGCGCGTGTGGGTCGGCGGCACGCCGTTCGACTGCAGCCTGGTGCTGCCCTGGAGCGGCGAGGTGCTGCCCTGGCAGGCCGCCGACTTCGAGGCACTGGGCGCCACGCACTTCGACCGTCTGCTGGCGCTGGCACCCGAGGTGGTGATTTTCGGCAGCGGCCAGCGGCTTCGTTTCCCGCCACCGGCCTGGCTGCGCGGGCTGATGGAGCGGCGCATCGGCGTGGAGACCATGGACACCGCGGCGGCCTGCCGAACGTACAACGTGCTGGTGAGCGAGCGCCGCGCCGTGGTGGCCGCCCTGGTCGTCGAAAGCGCCGCCGGCCGGCCCGCGGGGCCGGAGACTTTATAATTCGCGATTGAGCCGGCTTCGGCGATCTTTCGCAGTCCGAGACACCCTCCATGACGCCTGTCATCAATAAAGCTCTCCCGGAATTCGAAGCCCTGGCCACCGGCGGCGTCAAGTTCACGCCTCAATCGTTGCTGGGCAAGGCCGTGGTGCTGTACTTCTACCCGAAGGACAATACCCCCGGCTGCACCACGGAGGCGATGCAGTTCCGCGACCATCACAAGGACTTCTTGAAGGCCGGCGCCGTGGTCTTTGGCGTCTCGCGCGACAACATGGCCTCGCACGACAAATTCAAGGCCAACCTCGAACTGCCCTTCGAGCTGATCGCCGACACCGAAGAGAAGCTTTGCCACATGTTCGGCGTCGTCAAGAACAAGATCATGTACGGCAAGAAGGTGAAGGGCATCGAGCGCAGCACCTTCCTCATCGACGCCGAAGGCGTGATGCGCGCCGAGTGGCGCGGGCTCAAGGTGGCCGGCCATGTCGACGAAGTGCTGCAGGCGGTGAAGGCGCTGAAGAAGGGCGCCTGATCATCGCCGCGCTGCAACCCGATGGCCGGCGACCGGCCGTCCCGCTGTCCCCCATGAAGCCGCCCAGCTGCCTGCGCGGCTTTTTCTTTTCCTCTACGCAAGCCTGACACCCCATGCCCCTGCCCAAGCCCCCTTCCCGCAAAGGCGACCTGCTGCAAAGCGCGGACTACGAGGCGCAGGCCGCGCCCAAGGCCGACAAGCGCACGACCAGGGCCCGCGCCGACGACACGCCGGCGCAGACGGCACTGGACCTGCACGACGTTGGCACCGCCGTCGCCGCACGCGCACCGGCGCAGCAAGCGGCGCAGCACGCGGCGCTGCTCTCGGCGCCGCTGCCCGTCGCGCGCCCACCCACCCCCGTGGCACTGCCGCCGGTGGTGGCCACGGCCGCGGCGGCTGCACCGGCGGCGCGGCCGCGCAAGCCGCGCAGCACCGGTCCGGCCAAGCTCTTCGTGCTGGACACCAACGTGCTGATGCACGACCCGATGAGCCTGTTCCGCTTCGAGGAACACGACGTCTTCCTGCCCATGATCACGCTGGAGGAACTCGACGGCCACAAGAAGGGCATGAGCGAAGTCGCGCGCAATGCACGCCAGGTCAGCCGCGACCTCGACGCCCTGGCCACGTCCTCCAGCTTTACCGCCAAGAACGGCGCCATCGATACGGCCGCCGGCATCGAGTTGTCGAAGACGGGCCACCGTGAAGCCGGTGGCAAGCTCTACTTCCAGACCATGCTGCTGGACGTCAAGCTGCCGGCCGGCCTGCCGCAGGGCAAGGCCGACAACCAGATCCTGGGTGTGGTGCAAGGCCTGCGCGAGCAGCAGGAAAAGTCCGCAACCCCGCGCGACGTGGTGCTGGTGTCCAAGGATATCAATATGCGCGTCAAGGCACGCGCGCTGGGACTTCCGGCCGAGGACTACACCAACGACAAAACGCTGGAAGACGGCGACCTCCTCTACACGGGCGTGCTGCCGCTGCCGGCCGACTTCTGGGAGCGCCACGGCAAGACCATGGAAAGCTGGCAGCAAGGCGGCCACACTTTCTACCGCATCAGCGGGCCGCTGGTGCCGGCGCTGCTGATCAACCAGTTCGTCTATCTGGAAACCCCCGGTGCCGCGCCGCTGTATGCGCGCGTGGCCGAGATCACCGGCAAGTCCGCGGTGCTGAAGACGCTGCGCGACTACACCCACGGCAAGAACGCCGTGTGGGGCGTGACCGCGCGCAACCGCGAACAGAATTTCGCGCTCAACCTGCTCATGGACCCGGACTGCGACTTCATCACCCTCACCGGCACGGCGGGCAGCGGCAAGACGCTGATGACGCTGGCCGCGGGCTTGAGCCAGGTGCTGGACGAGCGGCGCTACACCGAAATCATCGTGACGCGTGTGACGGTACCGGTGGGCGACGACATCGGCTTCCTGCCCGGCAACGAGGAAGAGAAGATGAGCCCCTGGATGGGCGCGCTCGACGACAACCTGGAAGTGCTGGCGCGCAGCGACTCCAGCGCCGGCGAGTGGGGTCGCGCGGCCACCAACGACCTGGTGCGCAGCAAGATCAAGATCAAGAGCCTGAATTTCATGCGCGGGCGCACTTTCCTGAACAAATACGTGCTCATCGACGAGGCGCAGAACCTCACGCCCAAGCAGATGAAGACGCTGATCACGCGCGCCGGGCCGGGCACCAAGATCGTCTGCCTGGGCAACCTGGCGCAGATCGACACGCCTTACCTCACCGAAGGCAGCAGCGGCCTGACCTATGCCGTGGACCGCTTCAAGGGCTGGCCGCACGGCGGCCACCTGATGCTGGCGCGCGGCGAGCGTTCGCGGCTGGCGGACTTCGCCAGCGAGGTGCTGTAGCGGCGGCGGCGCAGCGCGCGAAACCGGGGCGCTTCCGTCGCGTCCTGGCCCGGGGTATCAGGCTTGCGCCTGGCGCAGCGCCTGCTCCAGGTCTTCGATCAGGTCGTCCACGTGCTCGATGCCCACCGACAGGCGCAGCAGGTCGGGCGGGGCGGGCGTGCCCGCACCCTCGACGCTGGCACGGTGCTCGATCAGGCTCTCGGTGCCGCCCAGCGAAGTGGCACGTTTCCACAGGCCCACTTGGGCGGCGGTGGCGATGGCCGCAGCCTCGCCGCCGTGGCGGCCCGCGGCGACGCGGATCGACAGCATGCCGCCGAAGCCGCCGGTCATCTGCCGTCGCGCAATGTCGTGGCCGCGAAACCCCGGCAGGCCGGGGTACAGCACCTCGGCCACCTGCGCATGCTGGGCAAAGTGCTCCGCGATGCGCTGCGCCGACGCGCAGGCCGCGCGCACACGCAGATGCAGCGTGCGCATGCCGCGCAGCAGCAGCCAGGCCTCGAACGAGCCCAACGTGCCGCCCAGCTGGGCCCGCACCTTGCGCACGCGTTGCCAGTACTCGCTGTCCTCGCGCGTCACCAGCGCGCCGGCGACGAGGTCGGAGTGGCCGTTCAGGTATTTGGTGGCGGCGTGCATCACGAGGTCGGCACCCAGCGCCAGCGGCTTCGTCAACACCGGCGTCGGCACGGTGGAGTCCACGGCCAGCAAGGCGCCCGCGGCATGCGCGATCTGCGCCGTGGCGGCGATATCGGTCACCGTCCACAGCGGGTTGGCCGGGGTCTCGATCCACACCAGCTTGGTCCGCCCCGGCTGAACGGCCGCCTGCAGCGCGGCCAGGTCGTCCATGTCGACCAGCTCCACCTGCAAGCCCCAGCGGCTGGCAAAGGTCATGAGCCAGTTGCGCAGCGACCAGTACATGACCTTGGGCGCCAGCACATGGTCACCCGGGGCCAGCGCCTGGAACACCGCCGTGGCCGCTGCCATGCCGCTGGCGAACAGCAAAGCCTGCGCGCCCTCTTCCAGCGCGCACAGCACGGCCTCGGCCTGGTCGAAGGCGGGGTTGTCGGCACGCGCGTAGATGCGGCCCGAGCGGTACTGGTTGTCGGGGTCGCGCAGATAGGTCGACGAGACATGGATCGGCGGCGTGATGGCGCGCGTGCGCTCGTCGATCCAGCCCAGTGCCTGGGCGGCAACGGTCTCGGGGTGGGCCTGCTTGGGATCCATGGCGGGTGGGCGCGAGGTGGCTGAGCACCCCATGCTACCCGCGTAGGCGTGCGCTACTTCTGGTAGGCGCCCGGCGACCAGCTCGTGCGGTCGGGCGCGAGCGCGCGCGTGCCCAGCGGCCACTCGAACTCGGCCTTCGGCGCAAGGTCGCGTCCAACGACCTGGTGCGGGTCCACGCCGCGGCCGCGCCAGACCGACCCCGGCTCCAGTTCGAAGGCGTAGGTCTCGGCGTCGCGCAGCATGCCCAGTGTGGCCGGGTGATTGCCCTGGAAGTGCCCCGGCGCACCCAGCCAGAACAGCCCCGGCCCGACGAGCAGGTTGTTCACCGCCACCACCTCGGGGGGCGTGGCCATGCCGTCGTCGAGCACGCGCAGGAACCAGGCCGGCGTCCACTTGTAGTTGATGAAGGTGTTGTGCGAGATCAGCAGCAGGTTGCGGTCCCAGGGCTGGCCGTCGGTGCCGTAGGCCACGACGACACGGTTCTGGCTCTCGGAACCCTGGGCGATGACGTTGCCGATGATCGTGGCCGCGCCGCCTGCGGGCAGTTCGATTTCGTACGAAGCGCCACCGCGCTGGCCGTCGTGAAGGAAGTTGTAGGCGATCAAACTCTCGCGCGCCCGCGACTTGATCAGGTGCCCCTCGAAGCCCTGCTGGAAGCGGCTGCCGCTGACCGTGAGCTTGGCGATGCGACCCACCGTGAGCAGGTGGTGCAGCCCGCCCACGACCTTGGGCGCCATGCCGATCACGCTGTCCTGGATGGCGAGTTCGGCCCGGTCGTCGTGCGTGGTTTGGATGCCGTATTCGTTGTCGAAGAACTCGCAGCGCTTCACGGTCAGGCGCCCGCCTTCCAGGCGCACCGCAGCGCCCTCGCCGTCGGTGGCGCGCATGCCGCGGAATTGCAGGTTCTCCAGCGTGATCTCGCCGCCGCGCACCAGCCACATGGCCTTGTGCTTGCCCGACGCCTTGCCGCCGCCGTTGATGACGGGCCGCTGGCCCACGCCACGCAGCGTGAGGCGCCGATTCTCGAGCACGGCGTGGGCTTCGTTGTACTCGCCGGGCAGCAGGTCGATGGTGTCACCGTCCTGCGCCTGGTCCAGTGCGGCCTGCAGGCTCAGCGGCGACCCCTCGGGGCTGACCACCCATATCTCCGCGGCCGCCGCGAACGGCACCGTCAGCCAGACCAGGCCCCACAGCGCCAGGCCGATGCCACGCCACGAAAAGCGGCGCCACCCGCGCCGCGCGTTCGATGTCAACCTGCCTGTGATGACCTGATCCTGCATGCGACCGGAGTATCGCCGCAATGCCGCAGCTTTCGATGCCTCGTTCCCCCCAGGCCACCTCGAACGCGCCGGTACGGGGCACGCGCGACACAGCGGTCAGCGCCCGCGGCCGGGTCGGGTCGGGTCGGGCCTAGTACGGCAGCTCCACGCGCAGGTCGCGCCAGCGCAGCGTGGCGGCGCGGGGACCGATGCGCTCGACGGTGACGCCCGGCGCCGCCTCCTCGCCCTCGCGCACCAATTGCCCGTTGACGATGATGAAACGGCTGGCCGGGCTGTCGGAATGGACCGCGCCGCCCAGCGCCAGCGGCGGCCAGTCGCGACGCTGCTGCGGCGTCAGTTCGGCCAGCGTCAGCGCGCGCGGCTCGCGGGACGGTGTGGCGGCGCGCACGTCGGGCGAAGCCGGGGATGGGGGCGGTGGGGGAAGCACGGGCGGTGCGGGCGGTGCAGTCGGTGCGGCGACGGGTGCCGGCAGCGGTGGTGGCGAGCGCGGCGCCGAGACGACCACCGGCAAGGGCGCTGGCAAGGGCGCTGGCAAGGGCGGCTGCGCCGGCGGCATCTGCAGACGTGCCGGGTCAGCCGGTGACTCGGATGCGGGCGGCGGCATGTCTGCCGCGGGC